>JAFXGO010000027.1 GCA_017520185.1 Elusimicrobiaceae bacterium
AAACCACTTTGCAAAACAAGGCGGAATATGACAATGAAATTACTGCCTTAAAAGGCCCTGATAGTCCGATACGTCGGTTTTATGATGCAATTTATAACTTTGTCCAGGTTGTAAAAAAATCAAACTCCAAAGCCGAAATCATCGATGCAGCGTGGAAACTGTTAGAACCGTTTCCGAAGGTATATAACAGAATTCAGAACGCTGCAGGTTTTGAGAACGTTCATAACCTTCCGAAGAAGGAACGTAAGACCCCGGAACTTGTGGCCGACGTCAATCAGCTTCTCGCCGATGCAACGGCACGTTCCGAACAAAACTCTGTTTCAGAAGGCAAAATTAAAGACGGGAAGGAAATTTAATTCCTTTCCCGTCTAAAAACGTTCTTTCTCAGCCAATGGAAAGTTTTGGTGAAGACCTTATCCCAAAACCGAAAAAACGGTTTGACGTAGTAGCCCATTTTTTCACTCCTCATCATACGGCACGTAAGCCCAATTCACGACGTCGGTATAAAACGGGATATCATTATCACCCAGGAAGCGTAAACCGTCTATCGAGAACGCCAACTCACTGCACCACAATTCCGGATTATCCAGGTCTTTAAACCTTACCAACACGTAACGGTCGGGTGGAGCCGGTAACGGTTGCCACTCCAACGTGTACGTTTCATTGACCGGCTCTGGCGCATCCAAATCAAGAATGCGTTCGATGCTGCAGCCGTAAAACTCGGCAAAGGCGATAAGCTTGTCGCTCGGAATGGGACGTTCGCACCGTTCATACGCAGATAGCATACGTTGGCTCATGCCCATTTGGGCGGCCACGTCGCGCTGAAGCATACATTTGCATTTGCGTAAAACAAATAATTGGTTTCTAAATTTCATTTCTTTCATACCGTGTAACCTTCTTTCTAAATCACATTATACCGCTTAAGGATGTCGAAGAAGGTCACACTTTGCGATTTTTACGACGTTGCCAAAATTCTTTAAACGTTATCGGCCTTGTACGTTCGTTCTCAAGCTCGTCAGAAGCCTTCTGCACCGTTTTCTCGGCTTCGGCTACCTTCCGCCCTAATTCTTTGTTATCGGCGCTTAAAACGGCATTTTCGGCCTTCTGAGCTTCGATTTCGGCTTTAGCATCCTTTATAAAGCCTTCTAAAATTTCTTTTTCTTTCTCTTTCGCCGCGTTGTCTGCTTCCAGCAACTCGGTATTTTTTGCTTCGATAGCAAGCTGTCCATTCTGCTCAGTCAGTTCAATAATCTTGTCTTTGGCCGCATTTAATGCCTGCAGCAATTGTTTATTTTCTTCCTCAAGGTATTTTACAAGGTCCGAAGTTTCGGACACAACAATCGGTGCTTGTGTCATAAGACTGCGGATATACTCTGCACCTTCATCGGTGAGCCAGGTCTTACCGTGTGTTTTCTGAACACGGTCTCCCAATGCTTCCTTGTGATTTCGGATATGCCGATATACAATAGTTTCACTACAACCTTGTTGTGCAGCAAAATCTTTTATCGTTATCATAAAAACACCCACTTTCAACCGTTTTGAACAGTTCAAAACAAGTTCATTATATCAGAATTTTCAAAAAAATCAATTATTTCATTAGTTCTACGTCTATATCAAGATAATAGGCGCACGTTTTTTTGGACAATACGGCTGGATGCATCTCATATGACACCGCATTTTCTTTAAGTACGTACCCGTCATCAAACCATTGCTCTTCGGTTTTTAATCGTGCCTTAAGCGCATCAGGAAGCTTGCTTTTAATGGGTAAGCCGTCCCACTCTGAAGCACAACAAATAATCACATTATCAATTTTCATAATTCCACCACTTGTAAACCGTTGGCTTGCTTAAGCCAGTTACTCTGATGCACTCGGCTTTTGTTGCTTCGGTATGCTCGGCTCGGAACTGTTGCACCTTTTCTTTTGCTGACGGTCTGCCGTCTTTAACGTCTTCACCCAATTGTTTTTTTAACGATTTCATTGTGTTCATAACTACAATGTGGTCAGCACGTTTTCTTCCATTCCTTTTAATTGGCGTGTATTTCCAACCCTGCCAATCTTCCAATCGTGCCTTTGGTGTAAGCATTGCCCGGTTATTAAACATTTTCATTGCCGAATATATTTCTTTTTCTTTAATCATACGGTTGGCATCTTTATTGTAGCCAGGAAGAAGTGAAAGTAAATCTCTTTCTAATTCCTCTCGTGTAACCGGGTTAAGATTTTTGTGATTGTATTTGGAACACTTAAAGGCAATAACCGAAAGGGCACACATAGACATATACCGGTTACCTTCTTTAGTTTTTTCTCTGCAGTTTCGCAAAGCACAATCGTAAAAAGCACGGTTAGTGCTCCAGCCATTTCGTGCAATTCTCCTTTTCCTTTTCTTTTGATGCAGCTTTATATTCGCCCCACGTTCAAAGCTGCAATCAATCTCAAGGTTTTTTGCCAAGTCGTTAATGTTCCATTTGTCGCCTATCCTAAAAACAGAATTTTCCCAATCGTATTTGTTCAGAGCACCGGCCATGCGAAAATCTTGGCCAAACCACTGCACTTCTCTTTTAATATAATTACGTCTGCTCTGTTGAATAGCTAACGCTCGGTAAACCTGGTCAACGTTTTCTAAAATAGAATGATATACGCTTAAGGGCTCATCAAGCACAAAGTAAAGATGTAAGCCCGTACCGGAATTGACAATGTACGTTGGCTTTGCAAAATCTTCACCATTCGGACCCTTCCAATCGTTCATCAGAGCGTTTTGAACCACACCACTATATGCATTATCAAAATCAATTATAAAGCCGTAAAGTTCCTTGGCCGACTTTTTACTTATCCAGTTATTAAAGTACGTGCAACTTCCCAAAAGAACGTCATTACGACAACGACCAAAATCTATGGCGCTTTCAACCGTCATAGATTGAATTTTTTTGCCGGTCTCATCTTCATCAATTATAACGACCGGAACTTCAAGCTCTAAGTCACCAAAAAGGTCTTCATAAAACGTATAAGGGTCAACCTGTTCCCCAAACGCCTGAAGTACACCATTTTTACCTTCAAATTGTTCTTGGATGTACTCCAAAGATTCATCTTTTAATTGTTTTGCCATAAAATCACCACGTTTATTGCTCCGCAGGCGCCTGCGCGGCGGGCGGCCTTAGGAACAGAATTTTGACATTCTATCCGAAGTCATCCTTACGCTTTAAAGAAATCAAGAGACTTTCGCGGCATAAAAGCTACCGCATTTATTCCACGGTTCTCTTGACTTCTTTAATTTTCGGTAACCCTTGGCTTTGCCGCGGGAACAGGAACTGACATTCCTGCCCCCACGTCTTTGCCAGTGTACACCGAAAAACGCTTTTCCCACAGGGATATTTTTTTGAATATCGGATATAATATAGCTATATATTTCAAGCTCAAGAATCACCCCATATTTATAAAGGGGCGTAATGTATCAATGAGTATTTTTACCTTTTATGATATAATAATAGCACCCGATGGGGCACTTGTCAAGATTTTCCTTTTGCGATATAACAGTTAACCTACAAAAGCCGATTTTGCGCAAATGTAGGTTAACCGTTATATTATCAATGAAGTTAATTGGACACTTATCTTGCCCCTTGGGGTACTACGACATCCCCAAGGGGTGCTTTGTGCTTTGTGCCATATCTCGATACTTATAGAAACATCTTCGCACAATTTTTATACCGAATGTAAAATTTTGCTTGAAATTTTATACCAGATGAGCCATAATATATAAGGCGGCCGACCTTCATAGGCGAAATCGAAGAAGCCGGCGAATTGCCGAGCCGCCAAGCTATATAACGCCAGAGTATGATACGAATGAGCGTGCGACAGGCACGTGCTTAAAAATTGTCCCCGATTTCAACAAAAACGAAGTCACTCTACAAAATTGTAGGGTGACTTTTTTTGTTGGGATTGGCATTTACCCGACAGGGTGCCACGTGGCGAACGGCCATCGGCAGATGCCCCCGGTGGCGAACCGGTGGGTGAGATTTAGAAACGTCTGCAGAGCTGACGTTCCAAAATCGAAGGGCAACGCCCTTGAGCTCTCCGCAGGAGCCAAGCCGAACGGCGCCGGAGCCCCCAACTCGAAGGGGTGGGGGACAAACTAACTTTGACGAAAACGGAGTTTTTGTCAAAGTTGGATTTGTGCCATCTTTGGAAAAGATGGAAAAAACGAAATTGAAAGGAACAAATAATATGGGAAATAAGCAAACCTGCAGCGTATCACACGGACGTTGCGCTGCCAAGCACACGGCAAGAAAATTTGTCCCCAAAAACGTCTATGAAGAAATGATGCCGGAAAACATCCATCTGATATATCAACCTGTAAAAGAAGCTTTTCACGAAGCCTTTGACGATGCCATCCAGGAATACAATTCCAGACAAAAGCGAGCTGACCGCAAAAAGCACGATTATTATCAAGAAATCGTTGACGGTCAATACGAAGTAGATGAAAACGGCAAGAAACGTCAAATAATGAACGCACCACACCCCGAGTATGAATACGTATTTCAATACGGGAATCGGGACACAAACCCTGCATCCGTTCTTGATGATGCCGGAAAACGTGTTCTTGGCCCGTATGCCAACGTGAGCCGTGAAGCACTTTTAAAATTCTTTGAAGAATTTAAGAAGGCAAATCCAAACCTTTTCATCACCGGCGCGTCGATTCACATGGACGAAGCCACCCCACACTTACACATTCGTTTTATCCCTGTTGCAACAGGATATAAAAACGGAATGAAAAAACGCTGCAGCTTAACCAAAGCGTTAGAAAATTTGGGTTTCGAACGTAGCCCAGGACGTGAAAAAGAATTATCAATTTCTAAATGGACAACAGCGCAAAATGCCATTTTGGAAGAAATCGGCCAAGAATACGGTTTTGAAATTATCGAAGGCAATTCAAAAGGCCGTAAGCACGTTGACGTGCGCGAATGGTGTGCGGGTAAAGGTGATGAAATAACCCAACTTGAAAAAGAAACTGCAGCACTTCAAATGATGGCCGAGCACGAAGAAGCTCGTGCCTTCGAAGCGCATCAGGAAGCAAACAAAATTGTTGCTTCCTGCGCCGAACAAATAAAAATGGCCGAAGCTTCAATGCAAACCACTTTGCAAAACAAGGCGGAATATGACAATGAAATTACTGCCTTAAAAGGCCCTGATAGTCCGATACGTCGGTTTTATGATGCAATTTATAACTTTGTCCAGGTTGTAAAAAAATCAAACTCCAAAGCCGAAATCA
>JAFXGO010000028.1 GCA_017520185.1 Elusimicrobiaceae bacterium
AAATGATCATGCCGGGCGACAATGCCGAAATCGAAGTAAAACTCATTACTCCGGTGGCCATGGAAGAAGGATTGCGTTTTGCTATCCGCGAAGGTGGTCATACGGTAGGAGCCGGTGTAGTCACCAAAATTATTGAGTAGTTTTTAAAACTTGCTCTTTAAAGCACACAGCCTAAGGTTTTGGCCTTAGGCTGTGTTTGTAAGTGAATTAAAGTGGTATAATTAAGTAAAAAAAGGGGGAAGTATGAAAAAATTAATCGTCTTGTCTTTTTTTGTTTTTTCTTTAGTGGGCTGTGCTTCTTATAAAGTGCAAATGCAAAATCCTAAAAAGGTGGCCTCTTATCAAGAATCTTTACAAAATTATAAATCCTGCAAAACTGATGCGGATTGTGTGGCCATTTCTAAAGGTTGCTGTCCGTGTGATGGACAAGAAGCCGTAAATAAAAAATATGTGGAAAGCCTGAATAAGAAACGCTTAAACGCTTGTGGGGTAGGTCCGTGCACCCTTCAAATGTGCTATACCGATATTAATGTGTCTTGTGTAAACAAAGTTTGTACCGGCACTCCTAAAGAAATTTCCTATTATTCGGTAAGATAGTTTAAAGATAAAACCCCCTCCAAGCGGAGGGGGTTTTGTTAAATGATTTCAATGGTTTGCAAGTCTTGAAGGACGGGATTGTTTTTTCTCATTTTTTCCAACACTTCAACGGCAGTTAAGTGTATGGCCAATATCATTTTTTTCCCTTTTTCTTCCACCGCTTTTTTGACGGCAGCTACTGTTTGTCCGGTGGCAAAAATATCATCGATATAAATCAAATGATCATGTTTTAATAATAAATCCCCATCCATTTCCATGTCATAGCTGGTATATTCGTTAGTAATATGAAAGCGGTAGGGATTATTGGGAATTTTGCCTTTTTTACGAATGGTTAAAATAGGAAGCCCTAGTTTGTAGGCTACCGGTGTGCTGAACAAAAATCCGCGTGCTTCGGTACTGATAATGGCGGCTTTGGAGAGTATTTCTGTCGGAACGGCTTTTTGAATTTCTTCACAAAATTTATCTATTACTGTTCGGAAAAATTCCGGCTTTTCCAACAGACCGTTAATATCAATAAAGTTTACGCCCTTAATGGGATAATCTTTTATAATAGAAAGTCCGTAATTGTTTGTCATAGTTAAATGCTCCATTTATTTATGTCTTGCCAATCAAATGCATCTGTATCAATCCGTTTGAAAATATATTGCGCATCCGGTGGCCACTCTTGATTAGGATGTGAAAGCCACCAACGAAAGGCTGTAATTTCAGAAGGGGGAATGTCTGGATTGATATATATAATTGCAAAATGACGAATAAAACGTTGAAAAGCCGAAGGGGTGCCCGTTTGTTTGGTGAAATAGGCCGCCAAAGATATAGGCCAACAGATTAAGGCAACCGGTATGCTGCACACAGAGGAAATACTCAAACAAATCAAAAATCCTCTTTTGGTAATGGGGTCTCCGTCTATTAAACAGGCAATTGCTCCTAATGATAAACCAAAAATAATCAATAAAAATGGCGCCCAAAAAAAAGATTTTTGGGTATGCCATAAATGAAACATCTCCGGACAGGGGGAGGCTTGTTCTTTGGCAGAAGGAGTCTGCGGCCGCAAGAGTGCTTTGATGAGCCGATTGATTTTTGTAATTTCTAACACTAAGAATAAACTGATGAATAAGTTAACAACCAGTACAAGTGCATTTTGGATCAGAACTGCTGTTGCTATGGACCAAACAATCGCCAGCGGAAAGATAAATAAGTTGAAATAAAAACAGAATTTGGCGGCTTTGAGATTCTGTTCCGGCCGCGAACTACGCCAAATCAGCAGACAAAACCCTAGAAATAATTGCCACACGGAACATAAAAACAAAGCAAAGCTAATAACAGCATCCTGAAAAACATCGAAAGAGAACTGATTTTTCCACATAGCAGGCGCTATGTTAGAAATACAGAAAATCCCTAGCATCCATAGAGGCGCCAATGTAAAAGAATTGAAAGAAGTCTTTTTTTTCAGGCGTTCTTGTAAAATTTCCGTATTTGTTTGTAGGGGTTCCTGTTGAAAATTCATATTACTCCTTTACAACAAACCTCAATTATTATACAATATAAACAAGCGAATTTAAACTGTGTTTTATGTGCCATGGTGAACGCACTAAAAAACATAGCGCAAATAGCCCCTAATTTGGTACAATGTTATAGTACTGAAGTAGGAAAAAGGCAAAAAATCCTAACTGTTCCGTCGGGAAAACGGAGGCAGTGTGGGGTTTACTGCCGATAATTTTTTATTTACAAGAAGTTCTAAGGAACAAAAAATGGCAGAAAAAACTGAAAAAAAAGCTAGAATTCTCAGCCAAGAAAGAATCCGCATCAAACTGCGCTCTTACGATCACCGCATGCTCGACAACAGCGTTGCCCGCATCGTGGAAACCGCGCAGAAAACCGGTGCTATCGTCGCCGGTCCGGTTCTTTTGCCGGTGCGCATTAAGAAGTATACCGTACTTCGTTCTCCGCACACTGACAAAAAATCTCGTGAGCAGTTTGAAATGCGTATCCACAAACGGCTGATTGACCTGAAAAGTCCCACCTCTAAGACCGTCGATGAGTTGATGAAATTAGATCTCCCCGCCGGTGTTGATGTGGCAATTAAAAGCAACTAATAAGGAAAAAAACAGATGGTAGAAGAAAACATCCAAGCTGCTGGCGCCCAAGAGGCAACCCCCGTTGCTGAAGCGGCCAAAGCAGAAACTGTCAAAGAAGCTCCGGCTACATTCCGTTTTGTACTCGGCGAAAAAGTGGGCATGACCCAGCTCTTTGATGAAAAAGGCAACCTGCATGGTGTTTCCGTCGTAAAAGCCGGACCCTGCAAAGTTGTACGTGTCAGAACCCAAGAAAAAGACGGCTACAATGCCGTTTGCGTAGGTTTTGGCGAAGTGAAAGAAAGCAAACTGAACAAGCCCGAACTCGGCTATTTCAAAAAAGCTAACACGACCCCCGTCCGCCACTTGAAAGAACATCGCGTGGCCGACGTGAACGGTTTCGAAATCGGTCAGGTCATTTCACTCGAAAAAATTTTTAAACCCGGCGATTATGTAGATGTGCAGGGCAGCATTAAAGGTCACGGCTTTGCTGGTGCGATGAAACGCCACGGCTTTGCCGGTCAGCCTGCCTCCCACGGGGCCTCTGATAGAGAAAGAGCTCCCGGTGGTTTGGCTTCCCGCCGCTCTTTGGGTAAAGTATTGTCCGGTCAGCGCATGGCTGGTCACTACGGTACCACGACGCACACCGTCGCCAAAATTGAAGTTATCAAAGTAGACGCTGAAAACAACTTGCTGTTCTTAAAAGGTTCCGTTCCCGGTGCCAAAGGCAGCATTGTGTCTGTCTTGGAAACTTCCAAAAACAGAAAACATGTTGTGGCTCCTATCGTGCAGAAAATCTCTGCTTCTAAAGCCGCTAACAAGAAGTAAGGACTTTGACCATGGAAACTAAAGTTTTAGATATCAAAGGTAAAGAACAAGGCACCATCGCCTTGCCGGAAAGCTTGTTCTCTGTCAAGCCGAA
>JAFXGO010000029.1 GCA_017520185.1 Elusimicrobiaceae bacterium
GCAAGCTTTTGACGGCGTAGTTATTGCCCGCAAAGGCAGCGGCATCAGCGAAACTTTCACCGTACGCAAAACCTCTTTCGGTATCGGTGTGGAAAGAATTTTCCCCTTGCATTCCCCCCGCGTGGAAAGCATTGAAGTATTAAAACACGGCAAAGTAAGAAGAGCCAAACTCAACTTCTTGAAGAAGCTCTCCGGTAAAGCCGCTCGCTTGCAGGAAATTAAAAAACCGGTAGCCAAAGAAGCCGCCGCTCCTGCCGAAGAGGCCAAATAACTAGCCTTCGGGCCAATTATTTCCTCCAATTTAAAAC
The DNA here is from genome assembly GCA_017520185.1 of Elusimicrobiaceae bacterium. NCBI lineage: Bacteria > Pseudomonadati > Elusimicrobiota > Elusimicrobia > Elusimicrobiales > Elusimicrobiaceae > Elusimicrobiaceae bacterium. The sequence continues at coordinate 309 of JAFXGO010000029.1, forward strand.
CCCCGCATTAGCGGGGGTTTTTTGATGAATATTAGTAGGATATGTAAACCTAATCCATATAATAGCAAGTTTCACTGCCAAGTCCGCAGGTGACACAGGTTTGACCCGTTGCCGTATTTTTAAATCCTAATTCCTTACAAACAATAGGCATTCACAGCGGTACGAATGGTGGCCAAATTACTCCACGCTTCGGCAGTACGGATTTTCAGCACCGTTTTTTGATATTGCGGTAAGGCTACTGCTGATAAAATACCGACAATAAGCACAACTACCAACAACTCTATCAGCGTAAAACCGCCGACATTATGTTTAGACATTTTTTTTATATCCAAAACTCCTTTTTTTATTAACTTTTCTCGATAAAAAAAATTTAACAAAAAGAAACAATTCAAGAACTTTCACATTTTTCCAATGAAACAACGATCAATCAAAAAATTTTACTTATCATCACTTTCGTTCGTCTCTTTCTTCTTAAACAGAGAGCCAATACCGCTAAAAATCTTCTTTACCGAGCGGCTGACAAAATTACTCCCCACCCCTTGTGTCACTGTAGAAAACACAGATGAAGATAAATTCATCTTCCCTTCTGGAGAAGCCATTGTACCGCCAATATCTAATGTAAGCGGCATAATTCCCCCTTCATAGTGACGGCCGGGAGCGGCATTGACTTGCATATCCAAATTCTGGGTTTTAAAGTTCATCTCACCACGCAAATTAAACGAAAGCATATCTGACACAAAAGAGCCTCTTTCAATATCAGCAATACCATCATTAAACGTGATATCGGAGGCAAACTGCTCAAAGGCCCATCGTCCGTCTATTTTTTCGCTATCGTGTGGCATCATAATTTGTATTTCATTACCATTTTCATCCAATACCGTTTGCACCACCATATCGCCGGCACGCTCATCTTGAGTATTAGTCATATTATTACCGATGCTACTTAACACGCCAAAAACGTTTAAACTGTTTATTACATCGCTGACGACCTTTAAAGAGCTAAACATCACTTTAGTGACGGCATTGGCATTGGTGAGTTTATTCAAATCCTTAATTTCCCCCTGTCCCGCATGCAAAGACAGTTTTCCATATGCTTTGGAAAGGGCAGTTGTAATATGCTGCATATCCATTGCAAAATGAATATCTTTTCCATAAATAAACGGGGCATCCAAAGAAGAAATGTCTATATTTACTTTGGCATGAATCGGTGGAAAAACTACCGCACTGTCTTGCTTTTCTGTTTTTTGAGCGGTACTTTCTTTCTGCTGTTTGGGTGTGGGCAAAGCAAGACGGGCTGCTTTAAAGTTTGCCACAACCGTTATATCTTCCGGTGTTTTATCTACCGCCAAATCACCTTCAAAAGAGCCATCATTTAACAGTCCCGTAAATTTTTCTATCTTTAGTTTCTGCAAACTTTCCAAAACAATTTGAGTATTAAATTCTTTTAAAGTACCGACAATAGGCGCATATGCAGAGACGGATTTCAAAGAAATGTCTGCCTTAGCCTGTTGTTGTGTGGCTTGCGCCGCAGCCAACACTTCTCCGCCCAGTTGATAGGGTTGCAACAACGGCAAGGCTTGGGAAATAGAAGACAAGTTAAGTTTTGTCTCTGCATCAATGGCAAAATCAATTGCCTCCGACCACGAAAAATTACCCAGAAAAGAAATAAAAGAATCCAACGCGGAAAACTTAAATGCAGAAATATCTATACTCTCTTTTTCTAAATCAGCCGAAGCCTGCACATCTAAGGTAAATTTTTTAATAAGAAATTCTGCAATATCCGGAACCAAAAAATCGGCTATTTTTTGATTTACGTTTTTTCCTTCTAAAGTGAGTGTCATTTGAGGACGTTGGAAATTTTTTATTTTTCCTTCCAGTATCAACACGCCTCCTTCATGCTTAATAACCCCATGCTTCAGCCAAACTTCCGCCAATGTTAAATCCATTTTTTGCAGGTGGATTTTTGAGGTAAATCCCATTTCTATTTGTTGTAAGGGCAAATAAGCATTTTGATATAAAATATCGGCATTGATGCTGAGCGGAAAAAATTTATCAAAAGCAAAATCTTGTACAGAAACATACACATCGGACAATTCAACCTTTTCCCCCTTGTACTCATCGGAGAAGGAAAAAAATCCATCCTGAATGGTAAAATTGTTTAAACTAATGGAAGGAACCCAAACTTCTTTTTCTTCTTTTTCCTCTTTTTCTTTTGTTTCAGACGTGGCAGAAGAAGAAAATAATCCATCAAAATTAAAACTCCCGTCTGCATAACGGACAATTCGGGCCGATAATTGATCTAGTAAAACTGAATCTACCTGAATATGCCCTTTTAATAAATACCATAAATTCCAACGAATAAAAATTTCTTTAGCGGAGAACAAATCTTCCGTTTCCTGCATTTTCGACGAATGAGCCAAACGTACATCTTCCATCCCTATCCCCGAAAGGCGCAAAACCACCCGTTTCATTTCCACCGGTCTTCCGGCCAAGTCCGTCACTTTTTGTTGCAGGAAATTTTGTACAGGACGCAAAGGAACAATCCCCTTCAAAATTATTTCTGCATTTAACCATAATCCTCCGAGAATGGCTAATAAGATATATGCTCCGTTAAGAAACCTTTTCATTTCTCCCCCTCTTGCTATACACACAACCGCAATAAGTTTGATTGTACAGTTGCATTTGTTTGTTTACCTCTCGGCGCAAGTCTTCCAATCCCCCTTTGCGCCAGTTCGTTTCATCGTAAGGTATTGCTATCTTTTCGGCTGCTTTTTGGGCTTGCTCATTCACTTGGGCTAAATCTTTGTGGCGAGATATCCCCAAAACCGATGAAAAGGCCGTAAAACCGTTTTCTTTCGCATATTGCGCCGTACGTAGCAAGCGTAAATAAAAACACGCGCTACAGCGTTTTCCGCGCTCCGGTTCACATTCTAATCCTTTAATGGCTTCTTGCCATACCTCCGGCTCATAACCCAGATCCACAAAAGGCACCCCAAATTCTTCACACACTCTTTTATTTTCCAACAAGCGTGTTTGATATTCTTGCGCTTGGTCAATATTCGGGTTATAAAATAATACACTAAAAGAACGTCCTTGCAAGGCTAGTTTTTTAATTACACCGCAAGAACAGGGAGCACAGCAGGATAATAAGAGGAGTTTTTCATCGGACATAACTTAATTATAGCAGTTTCTTTTTAACATAAAAAAGCCGCCCCGAAAGGCGGCTTTTCAAAAAACTGTTATTTTACCAAGTACGAGCTAAAGTATATGTGGATACCAATTCTCCTTTAGCAGTCAACAAGTTCATTTTAATAATGAAACTTTGTGCCGTTTCAAAATTGCTACCGGTGTTCATCTGCCCCCAACCCAAACTCTTTCTATCAAACATCAGAATGTGGGAAGGAAAAGTTTCTTCTCCGTCATGCAATTTTGCTTCCACTTTCAATTTTCCATTAGCTCTGCTAAAAATAAGGTCATAAGAACCCATATTTAATTTTTCTTCCAAGCCGGCAATTTTTTGATAGGTTCCGACAAGATCAAATTCTTTTTGGGTATCTTTGCCTACTTCAAATTTGAAATTCTCTTTTTCTTGTGCAACACGTGCGTTCTCAGCAGCTTCAACTTCTGCATCAAAAACTCTATCAAATTTATCCGTTTCAACAAAAGGTTGGCGAGCAAAAAGCCCTAAACCGGCAAACATAAGAACAAATAACAACACTATTGTTTTTTTCATACTCTCTCCTTGAAACATTTTCTTACCATCCTAGTTAGTATAACAAAAAAAACATCTATATACAAGGCATAAAAAAGCCGCCCCGAAAGGCGGCTTTTCAATTACACTTCTAAACTTAGTTTTCTTCGGTCTCGGCTTCTTCGGTTTTGAAAGAATCTTCCAAGAGTTGACCCAAAGTCGGACGCGGGGCTTGTTTCAAGTACTGCGCCACCACTTTGCGGTTTTGAGCTTGGTCATATTTCTTAACGGAGAGGTTAACCGTAAAGGTTTCCGGATTGACACCCACCACCAAAGCAGTAATCACATCACCCACATTGGCCGTAAATTCGCGGCCCATTTCAAAGGGGCTGATAAAGGCTTTAGTATTGTTTTTACCGATGGTACATTCCACACCTTCTTCTTCGGAAATCTTTTCGATTTTAGCTTTAACGGAGCTCTTGTACGGATAGCGGCGTTTCAAAGCATCGGCCGGATTTAAGAAAAGTTGTTTCAAACCAAATTCGAGTCTCGGAGTTTCTTTGTCCAATTTTAATAATTTGGCTTTCAAGCGTTGACCGCGGCGGAAGTTGGCAATAGCGGTTTCGGGTTCTTTCCAAGCAATATTTTCTAAGGTGACGACACCTTCAATACCATGGAAGCGCAAGAATAAACGTTCCTTGTCTACTTTGGCTACAACAACGCGCAAGACATCACCTTCTTTAATTTGACCCAAAACTTCGGTGCGGCGCACGGCTTCATCTTCTTCCAAAACTTGTTTGCGAGAAACAATGAGTTTTTGTTTTTCTTTAGAAAATTCTACGATAACAGCTTTGATTTTGGCACCTACCGGCAAATAATGTTTGTAAGCGGTATGAAGTTCAGACAAAGAAAGAGGCATAAAGCCGCTAACGCCCAACACTTCCACAATATATCCGCCTTTTACCGTTTGCAAAATCACACCTTTTACACGTTCTTTGCTTTCATAAGCGGCCTTGCACAAGTCCCAGCCTTTCATTTCTAAGGCTTTTTTATGAGACAAGATAGAGTGTCTTTCATCGCTGCCGCGTTTTACGAGTACTGCAGAAACTTTTTCCCCCACGGCGGGCAAGGTTTTGCCGTCAAATTCAGAAACCAAGATGGCTCCTTCTTTTTTGGCACCGGTATCGACCAAAATATAATCACCAGAAATTTGTACAACCGTCACTTCCACAATCTCACGTTTATTCAACTGTTCAGATAAAGACTCTTGTTGAGCGATCAACTGGTCCATCGTCATTTCAGCTTCGTTGATCTCTTCCGTGGTTTTGATTTCTTCGTTCATTGTCATAAGTCCTTATTTACGCCACGCTTTTATGAGCAGGCGCGTTCCTCCGTTTAGATAGTAATTGAATTTATTTTGTCCATTATTTCACTGGCAAATTGTTTGTATTGGACCTTAGGTTCTAAGGTCGGATCCTGCTTTAAAATCATCGGTTCACCGAATTTGAGGCGAATTTTACGTACCCACGGCCAACCGAAAGTTCCTTCTATTTTTACGGGTAATACAGGAGCACCCGTTTTGTATACCAAAAATCCGATTCCGCTTTTAGGCTTTTGCGGTTTCCCTGTTTTGGAGCGTGTACCCTCTGGAAACATGACCACACTTTCTCCTCTGCTTAGAGCAGCGATGGCCCCTTCTAAAGCACCGAAGTCACCAATCGTACGTTTACGGTCAACAGAAATATAACCACAACGACGGAAAAACCAACCGAGCAAAGGTATTTCAAACAGTTCCTTCTTAGCCATAAAGCGAGAGTCACGCACCAACCCCGCAAAACCGCCAATGGCCGGAGGATCTGCATTGGATAAATGATTACCGGCAATGATCAACGCACCGGTTTTAGGAATATTTTCCAAACCTTCTACACGGAAATCATAAAAAACTTTAAAGAACACCCTTGCACTAGATTTTACCAAATTAAGAAGCATACTTGTTAATTTCCTTTAAAATTTCATCTATGACCTGAGGCATAGTCATGGTTGAAGTATCTATTTTTATAGCATCTTCAGCCGGTTTCAGCGGAGAAGCAGACCGCGTACTATCACGCAAATCACGCTCTTTAATAGAAGCCAAAATTTGGTCATAATCGGCCTCGTTTCCTTTGGCCAAGAGTTGTTTTACACGACGGTTGGCTCTTTCTTCAGCAGTCGCATCTAAATAAATTTTCACTTCCGCATCAGGAAAAACCACCGTACCGATATCACGTCCTTCCATGATAATTCCGCCATCGCGGCCGGCCTCTCTCATTTTTTCGGTTAAAACCGCACGCGCCGCCGCATGGGTGGACACTTTACTCGCCGTTTGAGCCACTTCGTCTAAATGAAGTTTTCCACCCAGATATTCGCCATCTACATACATTTTAAGCGTGGCATCAGGCTGGCGCTCAAAGGAGAATTGTATATTTTGAGCCGTTTCCAAAACGGCTTGTTCATCGGCCGGATCTACCTGCTTGGCAAAAACCTGATAAGCCAAAGCCCGATATAAACCGCCTGTACTTAAAAATCCATATCCTAATTTTTCCGCTACGGCCCTACCGACGGAAGACTTTCCCGTTCCGGCCGTACCGTCTATGGCAATCACCAAACCTTTGGCTCTACTCATTAGGCTGCCTCCAAACTGCTGGTGACACCGCGAATGGCCATCATCAAAGCATCGGGACTGCTGGCAGCTGCCAACACTTGTTCCATATCCACCTTGTTAGATTTATACAAAGCGGCCAAAGATTGGTCAAAGGTATTCATGCCATAAAATTCGCCGTTTTGCATGGCTTTAGTCAAATCACCTACGCGGTTTTCTAAAATCAATTTACGCGTTTGCGGAGTAGCCACCATCACTTCTATCGCAGGGGTCATGCCCGGCTTGATGGTAGGCAATAAACGCTGACAAATAATACCGCGCACCAATTCCGACAATTGTAAACGGACTTGGGCCTGTTGTTCAATAGGGAAAGCATCCGTCAAGCGAGAAAGCGTCTGCGGTACGTTAACCGTATGCATGGTAGAAAGGACCAATTGGCCTGTCTCCGCTGCACTAATCGCGGCGCGCATCACTTCAGTATCGCGCAATTCACCAATCATAATAACATCCGGATCTTGACGCATGGCAGCGCGTAAGGCCCCCGTATAAGACGGAGTATCTACCCCTAATTCCATCTGGCTGATGATACACTTATTTTCCGTATGTACAAACTCGATAGGGTCTTCAATGGTCAAAATATGTCCGTTGCGAGTACGGTTAATATAATCAATCATCGCCGCCAAAGTAGAGGTTTTGCCGGATCCGGTCATACCTGTCACAATAATTAAACCACGTCTGTTATCGGCAATTTTTTTAAGCACATCTTCCGGCAGGCTTAACTCTTTAAAAGTAGGAATTTTTAACGGAATATGGCGAATGGCCATCGCAATTTTAGTAGCTTGGCGAAATATATTAAAACGAAAACGCCCGTAAGATTTGGCATCCAAAGAAAAGTCTACCGTACTATATTGTTCAAAAATTCTGCGTTCGCGCTCACCCATACAGGCATAAGCCATCTTCTTTGCTTCATCATTGGAAACAAAAGAATCGTCAATCGGTTTTATTTGACCGTGCAAACGAACATAAGCATTGGAATTACCGCGAATATGCAAACCGCTGGCTTTATTATCAACCACTGTTCTAAGTAAACTTTGTAATCCTACGGACATGGTTTTCTCCTCAATAATTTCTGGGATTCTTTTTCCGACGTAAGAAAGCCGGTATCAACATACTGTCTTCCGACTCTGGCTTCATTTTAGGTTCGTCAAATGTAGCAAAAACATTTTTTTTCAAATCATACTGCGTAGTTGCTCCTTCCGGATTTAACGGACGACGAGACAAAAACACATTGGCTTTTTCTTCACTAAATCCGGTAGCAATGACCGTCACTTTAAAAACCCCTTTTAAAGAAGAATCATAAGAATGACCGAACATAACAATAGAGTCATTACTAGCATACTGACGAATCAAATTCATCACTTCTCCTTGCTCCATAAGGGTCAAGTCTTCATCGGCCAAAAAATGGACAATAAAACCTTTTGCTCCACGAATGTCGGCATTTTCCAGAAGCGGAGAAGAAATGGCCTGTTTAACAGCTGTCAAATGACGGCCCGGACCGCTGGCCTCTCCAATTCCGATCAAGGATTTGTGAGAATTGCTCATTACTTTACGGATATCGTTAAAATCGATGTTCATTTCTCCGGGTTTGGTGATTACTTCAGCAATACCTTTCACCGCCTGTAAAAGCACTTCATCTACCATATGAAAAGCATCACGAGAAGATGTTTCCGGATCAATATTGGCAAACAATTTTTCATTGGGCACAATAATCATAGAATCTACATGCTTTTGCATTTCTTTGATGCCCTCATCGGCTTGCTTCTCACGCACATACCCTTCAAAGTTAAATGGACGTGTCACAACCCCGATGACCAATAATTCATCTCCGTAAATTTCTTTGGCGATTTTGGCTAAATACGGAGCTACACCCGTACCCGTTCCGCCACCCATACCGGCAGTAATAAACAATAAATCAGTTTGACCGATAATCAGTTTTAGTTTTTCTTTGGATTCTTCTGCGGCACGGCGCCCCTTTTCCGGATCTCCGCCCACACCCAAACCCTTTGTTATTTTTTCGCCTACCTGCACCAAATAAGGGGCCTGGTTGCGGCGCAAATCCTGCGCATCGGTATTAACGGCAATAAAGTCAATATCGCGCAAGCCGGAATTTACCATGTGATTAATGGCATTACCACCACCACCGCCGACGCCGATTACTTTAATTTTGGCTTTCTTGGTTTCAAAAGAATCATTCGCCATAAACAATTCATTCATAACTCTCTCCTGCCGAATCTCAGCCGCCGAACAAATCCAAACCTTTTAAGAAACGGCCGATTTTGCCAAAAGCAGAACCACCTTTATCATAGCGTTCTCTGGCATAATCATCATAACCGGAATGGTCCGAAGCAGAAATAGCTAAGGCCAAAGCCGTACTATAAAGCGGATCAAAAAATTGTTCATCACAGGTGACCAAATCGCGCTGTACCGCTCCGCGACGGACCTCTTTTAAACCCAAAATATTGACCGCCTGATCGGTCATACCTGGCATCAAACTGCCACCGCCGGTCAACACACCGACGATTGCCAAATTCTTATAGCCGGAATTGGCCACACAGTGTTGAATTTGTTCAAATAACTCCTCAACGCGGGGCTGAATAATATCCAAAATATAACTCTTTTTAATATTATGCGTGCTACGCCCGTCCAAAGAAGGCACAGGTATTTCTCCTTCCTCATCTAAGAAAGTAGGGAAAGCAACACCGTATTTTTCTTTAATTTCTTTTGCATTAAAACGAGAAGTGTGTAATAAACGAGACAAATCACTCGTAATCAAGTCACATCCATAGGGAATATCTCTGGAAAACTTTAAAATACCTTCAATATAAAGCCCCACAGACATTGTCTCCCCGCCTAAATCAATAATCATGGCCCCGATTTCTTTTTCTTCTTGGGTTAATACACAATCACCCAGAGGCACCAAACCATAAAAAGTGCCGTCTATTTTATATCCGGGACGTTGAATGGCTTTGGCTAAATTGTTAATATGCGTAGAAGAACCGGTGGTAATATGTACGTCAACTTCCAACAAAGAGCCTTCCATCCCCTCCGGATTGGAAATACCGCGCAATTTATCAATAGCAAATCCTTGCGGAATAACATTGATAATTTCATTGTCATTTTTTATAGGCATGGCTTTGGCGTTTTCAATAGCCAAGTCCATATCCGCTTGCGTAATTTCTTTATCAATACGAGAAATATTATACGTACCATGATTGGAAAAGGATTCCAAATGGGCACCACGTACCCCAACAAACAAATTACTGATATCTCTGTTAAGTTCTCGCTCTATACCACCCAAAAGATGCATTACGGAGGCAGAGGTTTCCCGAATGTCAGACACCACCCCCCCACGTACACCCTTACAGGGAACGCTGCGTCCGGTTAAAACTTGCAAAGTATTGGTTTCAAAATCGTGAGCTGCGGCTACTGCCGTTAATTTGCCGCTACCGACGTCTAATCCTGCAACAATATTTGGTTTTGCCATAAAATCACCTGCTTATAAAATCTCTTACTGTATATTATAAAAATTAATGGGCTATCTGTCTTAAAAAAACTTTTCCGTCGTCAAAATAGGTAAAATCCAACTCGTGCGGATGAGGATATCCCTCTTTGCTGATTTTTTCTATTTGAGCAGCTCGGCGAGCCTTTTGGCGTAATTTTTTTGCCTGACCAAAATTAATTACACAGCCGTCCGGCATATGCATACGTACGGTATCACGCGCCGGATTAAAATGAAGAAAAGCAAAATCCAACTGGCTCTTAAGTTTCAACGAACTTTCCACTAAATCCACAAATTCCGTACCCAAATTTTCAGGCACAATACCTTCTATCTCTACATATGGAACGGTGGAAGAAGTATCCGGATTCGGATCATAATAAACCGTACTGTCTTGATCTATAAAACGAACGCTTTTATCCGATAATAAAAATTTTGCCACAGGCTTGCGTTTTTTCGCCGAAATTTTTAATTTACCGGAAAACAAGCCTCTCTTGACGGAAATTTGCCGAAGTTGAGGATATTTCCGGCTTAGGCGTGATTGTAAAAACACTGCTTTTGAAATAGAAAACTCTTTATTTAAAAAAGAATCCGTTTCCATTTGTATTTGCTTAGACAACGCTTCGTCTACTCCGGCCACCTCAACGGAAGTAGGTTTCCAATTTCCTAACCGAGAGTCCGAAAAAGCCCTGTATGTTTTGCTCACACCCACATAAGCGGCAAAACACAAACCGATAAAAACAAAAAAGAAAAGGATTGTTTTGAAAAAAGAAAAGGAATTCTTTTTACGGATTTTTCTCTTTCTTCCTAAAGAGGAAGCAGCAGGACGATAATAATCATATTTTTTCATACATCAAACCCGTAAAAAAAGAAATGGGCGGAAAGGGAGTTGAACCCTTAAGGACTTTCGTCCACACGGTCCTGAGCCGTGCGCGTCTGCCATTCCGCCACCCGCCCATCATGTATTTATTTTAGAATATTGTGGCCGTTTTGGCAAGACAAGATATTTTTGCCGACGAGAAGATTTCCCGTCGGCAAAACAGATTTTATTTCCCTTCTTGCTGACCGCCAATATTATGCACAATGCAGTCATCGCCGTCTTTTTCTTTTAAATGCACGTGGATAATATCATCGGCCTGCGTATGCACGTGACGACCGGTAAATTCGGAATAAATAGGCAGCTTGTGATGACCGCGATCCACCATCACCAAAAGTTCCACTTTTTCGGCTCGGCCGAATTGTGCCAATGCTTCCAATGCACACAAAACCGTACGACCGGAATAGAGCACATCGTCAGCCAAGATAACGGTTTTTCCCTCAATATCGGTCCCTAAAGAGGTACTTTTTAATTGAGGATCTTTCGCCACTAAGGTTAAATCATCACGGTAAAAAGTAATATCCAATTCTCCCAAATTAGGAGTTTTTCCCGTTAATTTTTCAATCCGCTCTTGCAAACGTTTGGCCAAGTGAGCACCGCGCGTCTTAATACCTACCAAACAATAATCATCTAAATTAGGATATCTTTCCACTATTTCACAGGCTAACCGGTCTAACATTGCTTTCACATCGTTTTCACTGCCAATTATTTTCTTCATAACATCCTCCCGTAAAATTAAAATGGAACGAGCCGACTCATCAAAACCGTATAGAATTTTTAAATCCTTTTTCCATTTCTCGGTTTAGATCCTTTTTCTTTAAACTTTCGCGTTTGTCGTAGGTATGTTTACCTTTAGCAAGAGCCAGCTTGACTTTGGCCCAACCGTTTTTAAAATAAACTTCTAAAGGTACCACCGTTTGACCTTTTATTTCCGCTCCGGCATATAATTTGCGGATTTCACGCTTGTTTAACAACAATTGACGCGCACGCACCGGGTCCGGCTCAGACAAAGAATTAAATTTATAAGGTTTCACATACATATTCAAAAGAGAGGCTTGGCCATTTTCAATACGCACAAAAGCACCATCCAAACTGACTTCTTTTTGACGGATAGATTTCACTTCTGCTCCAAGCAAAGACAAACCGGCCTCAAACGTTTCCAAAACAAAATAGTCGTGAAACGCTTTTCGATTTGTACAAACTACCAAGATACCCTCTTTTTTATTCATCGCTATATGATAGCAAATTTCCGTTTCACAAAAAATCCATTTAAAAATAAAAGCAAAATACTTACTTTTTTCCCCTCCCCAAAAATTTCCTTTTTAGATATAATAGGGAATAGAACCATTTTGAAGATGTGCCACGAGGAGGGGTTATGGATATTACGACACTTAACAAACAAGTGCAAACCGAAAGTTTGTTTCTACAAGATTTAAAAAGAGAAGTCAGCAAGGTAATCGTAGGACAAGAAAACTTAGTGGAAAAGATGTTGGTGGCTTTGTTAGCTGACGGACATATTTTGATTGAAGGTGTACCGGGCTTGGCTAAAACATTGGCGGTAAAAACTTTGGCCAGCGCGATTCATGCGCAATTTCAACGCATTCAATTTACCCCTGATTTGTTGCCTGCCGATATTACAGGCACATTGATTTTTAATCCGAAAGATGGCCTTTTCTATCCCAAAAGAGGTCCCATTTTTTCCAACTTTGTATTAGCCGACGAAATCAACCGTTCTCCGGCCAAAGTACAAAGTGCTTTGTTGGAATCCATGCAAGAACGCCAAGTGACCATTGGAGAACAAACCCACCAACTGCCTTCTCCTTTTATGGTGTTGGCCACGCAAAACCCGGTAGAGCAAGAAGGAACCTATCCCTTACCAGAAGCGCAAGTGGACCGCTTTATGCTCAAAGTATTAATCGGCTATCCCACCAAAGAAGAAGAAAAATTGATTTTAGAAAGAATGGCTTCCCATCAGCCCATCACTCTTAACAGTGCTGTGACACCGGAAATGATTTTAAAAGCACGCACGGTGGTAGATGGAATCTATGTAGATGAAAAAATTAAAAACTATATTGTAGATTTAGTTTTTGCCACGCGTGATCCCAAATCTTACAATTTAGAAGACTTGGTTTCTTTTATTAATTATGGGGCCAGCCCGCGCGCAACCATATTCTTAACGCAAGCTGCTAAGGCTTATGCGTTCTTAAACGGTCGTGGCTATGTGACACCAGAAGATATTAAAGCCATAGGAGCCGATGTTTTGCGCCACCGTATCCTACTCACTTATGAAGCCGAAGCGGAAAACATTACCTCTGATCAAATTATCAAACGTATTTTTGAAGCGGTAGATGTACCTTAATGGTATATTTGGGGGAACTGTATGCGCATGGATACCGCCGACATTTTAAAAAAAGTACGGCAAATTGAAATACAAACCGGCAAATTGGTGGAAGAAACCTTTGCCGGAGAGTATTTGAGCGCGTTTAAAGGGCAGGGGATTGAATTTTCCGAAGTGCGTGAATATACACCCGGAGACGATATCCGCTCCATAGATTGGAACGTGACCGCGCGCAGCGGCACGCCTTACGTCAAAAAATTTAATGAAGAACGTGAGCTGACTCTCATGATTGCCTGTGATGTATCGGCGTCTTTGCGGTTTGGTTCTTGGGATAAATTTAAACAAGATACTGCAGCAGAGCTGGCGGCTTTATTTGCTTTTTCTGCTTTAAAAAATAGTGATAAAGTGGGTCTTTTGCTTTTTTCGGATAAAATAGAACTCTTTGTTCCCCCTAAAAAAGGCAAGAAACATATTTTACGTTTGATTAGAGAGTTAGTGGCTTTTGAACCCAGCGGAACGGGAACAGATTTGGCTTTGGCCCTAAGCACACTGAGCAAACTAATTAAAAGACAAGGTATATTGATTTTAATCTCAGATTTTTTGGCACAAGCCAATTCTTTTACCAAACAATTACGTTTGGCCTCCAAAAAATTTGATTTAATTCCCATTATTTTGCAAGATCGCTTGGAGCATGCATTGCCTCGTCTTCCTATTTGTTTAGATTTGCAAGATCCCGAAACGGGAAAAGAAACTTTTCTTTCTCTGGCGGACCGAAATTTAAATGCTTTGTTGCAACATCACAAACAAACCCAACAAAATGAGTTGGCGGCTTTGTTTAATCCGTTAAAAATCGAGGCCATTTCCGTTTATACGGACCAACCGACAGCCGACCCTGTTATTCGATTTTTTAAACAAAGAGCCAAGAAGGTGCGCTTATGAAAAGAGGATTTTTTCTTTTAGTCTCACTTTTTATCTGTGTTTTGGCTTCCGCTCAAGAAATTCACATCTTGTCGGAGCAAATTCCGCAGCAGTCTTCTTTTGCCCAACCCTTTGATGTGCGTTTTGAGCTCGGCCATGCCTCCGAATATGTAGTGGAATTGGAAAAAGAGAGTTTGCCCGAAAATTTTGAATTAATCCAAGAAAAATCAGAAAAACTCTCCCCCGCCACACAAGCCTTTCATTTTACGTTTATCCCTTTTACCTTAGGGGCTTCTACCTTTACGGCCATCACCTTTCAATTAAAAGACCGCCTTTCCGGTAAAGTGTTGGCCCAAGCGCAGACATCGCCACAAACTATTCAAATTCAACCGGTTCAATTTTATAATGAAAAAACCTTGCGTGACATCCGCCCCCCTTATATTCCATCTAACCCATTGATTTGGTTGCTTTGTGCAATAGCGGCGGGGATTCTGTTTTTTATTCTCAAGCGGTATAGAAAAAAATTGCACCAGGATCAGTTGGCTTTGCAAGAGCAGCAGGATCATCGTCCTGCCGATGTAATTGCCTATTCTAAAATACAACTTTTATTACAAAGCGGATTGTGGGAAAGAAAAGAATATAAACTCTTTTATAGTGAACTTGCCGACATTTTGCGAGAGTATTTTTGGAGAAGATTTGGCTTAGATATTTCGGCCGACACTTCCGCCGAACTTTTGCGCCGCGCACGCAATATAGCAGAACTGACCCCTATACTGATGCCGTTGCGGGAATATTTAACATCTTCAGATTTAGTCAAATTTGCTCAAGTTTCCCCCACCTTGCAAACTATGCAGCAAGATGTACAGGTTGTGCAAGATTTGGTACGGCAAACTACCCCAAAACCTATTGTGCCAAAGGAGGAAAGCCATGTTTAATTCTTTCTTTCTTATATCCTTAGCAGGGCTTATAATATCACTGCTGGCCTCTATATTTTTACGTCGTTTTGCACGCATAACGGGGGCGGCTATTTTACTTTTTACTTGCACCAGCATATTACTGTTGGGCGGTGTAATTGCGGAAAAGATAACACACGGGCACTTTAGTTTTTTACAACCGACTTTCCTTTTTTTATTACTACTGCCTGTTCTGATTTTTGTCTTAAAATTATTTTGCAAGCAGGTTTTTACAAAATCCATTGCCTATCCGCTGACTCATCTTTTTCCAAGCGGACTTTCTTTTACGACATTAGCCAACCGATACTTACCGTTCTTACTTAGTTTGGCTGCTTTAAGTTTGTTTATTATTGCGTTGGCGCGCCCTGTAGCGATTAACACCACCAAACTCCCCCCCACGCAGGGAATTGATATTATGATGATCATAGACGGCTCTGCCAGCATGTCTAATCAAGACTTCTTTCCCAATCGTTTTGTGGCTGCCCAAAAAACCGCTATTAATTTTATTAGCAAGCGTTTTAATGACCGTATAGGCCTTGTTGTCTTTGCGCGAGACGTGGCATTATCAGCACCGCTAACTTTAGACCATGATGCCTTGCAAGAGTTGGTGGCTTCTTTGTTTGTCGGTATCGTCAATCCTCAGCTGACCGCTATCGGAGATGCTGTAGCAGTAGCGGCTAAACATTTAAAAGACAGTTCCGCCAAAAGCAAAGTAATTTTACTACTAACGGACGGTTCTAACAATGCCGGAACGGTGGATCCCATATTGGCAGCCAAATCTGCCGCTGCTTATGGTATCAAAGTTTATACTATTGCCACCGCCAGCCCGCCGGGCACAAACGTATTTTCCAGCGCGGAAGATGAAATTGACGAAGGCTTGCTGATGAACATCGCCAAAGAAACAGGTGGTGAATTTTACCGCGCCAAAAACGAGCTTGAATTGCAAACCATTTACGACAAAATTAATGAATTGGAAAAAACCGATTTCACCCAAACCGATATTGTCAGCCGAACCGATGTGTATCGTCCGTTCTTGTTAGTGGGGTTGATATTATTGCTTTTGGCATTTGTTTTACGCAAATTGATATTTATTAAGGTGCCCTAATTATGGAATTATTTGAACAACCTATCTATTTCTTGTACTTTCTAGGCACTTTAGTAGCCATAGCGGTCGTATTTTGGCTAGGTAAAAACCTAAAATCACGCATTATCGGTAAACTTTTTGCTCCACAGGCGTACCAACGTTTATTGGGCGGAGAAGATTTATTTAAAAAATTAAAAGTCATTTTGTTTATCAGCGCGGTTTTTTTCCTTTTTTCTGCACTGGCAAAACCGCAATGGGGATTAGAAATCGTAAAAGCGGAAGGGAACTTTATTCAAACCGTCATCGCTATAGACGTTTCAGCCTCTATGCGTGCTCGAGATGTGCAGCCTGACCGTTTGACCAGTGCCAAAAATATGCTCCGCATGCTGATTACTCATTTGAAAAAAGAACGCGTCGGCCTTATTGCCTTTACTTCTCAAGCCTATATTCAATGCCCCATTACCACCGATGAGGAGGCCTTAAAATATTTTATTTCTTCTTTGCATACAGATATGATGCCCTCTGCCGGCACTTCTTTGGCTGCACCGGTTAAACTAGCCTCTCACATGTTGGCTAAATATCCCGGTAAAAAAGCCTTGATTTTGTTAACCGACGGGGAAGACCATGAAGCACAAGAAATTAAAGAAGCCCAAACGGTAGCCCAAAAGGAAGGGATTAAAATTATTGCCATCGGCATAGGTACCCCGCAAGGAGAATTAATCCCACAAAGAACAGATGTTTCCGGCAAAGTATTGGAGTACAAAAAAGACCGTTCCGGAAAAACAATTGTCACTAAACTGGATGAAAAAAGTTTGGCTTCTTTGGCTTCGGCGACGGAAGGGGTGTATATTAAATACACTACCCCTGCTCAAGTGGCAGAAAAAGTGGAACAAGCCATGCGTAATTTGGACCGAAGCCGTTCGGCGGCATCTTCGCGCTCCGGGTATAAAAACCGTTATCAAATTCCATTGGCGATGGCTATTTTGTGTTTGGCAGCATGGTTATTGTTGCCTTATAAGCCCAAGCAGTCTCAAAAAAAGTAGAATAGAGTATAAAATATGAAAAAAGCACTTTTTCTTCTTATCTTTCTTAGCATTACACAGGCCGGCTACGGCAGTGTGTGGGGAAACTTGCGGCAAGGCGGCAAATTTTACAATGATCAAAAATATGGCTCTGCTTTAAACAGTTATACTGAAGTTTTAAAGAAAAACCCCAATCACCAGCAAGCTCTTTTTAATGCCGGAAATGCATACTACCGTTTAAACGAGTACACGCAAGCGGAAGAAGCGTATAAAAAAGCGTCACAAATATCTGAAGACTACGGACAAAGTGCTTTGTTTAATTTAGGAAACACTTATTATAAAGCCGGCAAAAAAGAGCAGGCCAAACAGGCCTTTCAAGCCGCTATTCTGCAAGACCCTTCAGACAAAGATGCTATTCACAATTTACAGCTGATTTTGCAAGAAGAACAACAACAAAACCAACAAAACAATCAGAACAACAACAATAATAATAACCAAAATCAAAACTCTGATAATCAAAATCAGCAAAATGATGATCAGCAAGCGCAATCTCCCGATCAGCAAAATGAAAACCATCAGGGTCAATTAAGCAAAAGCGATGCCGACCGCATTATGTCTATGGCTAGAGAAAACGAACAAAAAAGTAATAGCGGTAGTCGCGGACGGCCTGAAAAAATGGTAGATAAGGATTGGTAAACTATGTGGAAACTTCTTTTATTATCTTTTTGTTTATGGATATGTCCCCTTTCGGCACAAGCAGCCTTAGATTTAAACGGCGTATCCATGACCGCGTCTGTCAACAAATCAGTTATCACTATGGAAGATGAAATCATGTTGACGGTCACGATTGACGGAGCCGCAGGAAATGCGGTGCCGATGTTGCCCAGCATGCCCAATTTTAATGTTTATCAGAGTTCTTTTGTTCAACAAACTCAGAACTTTCACATTATTACCACATACCAATATGTTTTGTTGCCGCGTTTTGCCGGAAAAGCAACCATCGGCCCTATCACCTTAGAATATGGTAATAAAATCTACAAAACTGATCCCATTAAAGTTGAAGTATACCGTTCCGCCCAACCGGTAAATAAACCTCAAGCACAGGGGATGATTGATACATCCATGACGGGCAAAACCAACACAACCAACAAGAAAAAATTTGCCCAAGCCCCTCCTGAAATGCCGCCTTTGGAAAGAGAACTTTATAATCGGGCGGCTCGTTTGGGAGACAAAGAATATTTTATGGTAGCAGCCGTCAGCAACAAAAAACCCTATCCTAATCAAACAATTACCTTAGCGGTACGCTTTTATTACGCGCGTCCTTTTATGGGAACGGCTCCTTATACAGCTCCATCTATTAATAATTTATTTATGGAGGAAATCGGTCGTGCGGAAGGCAAACAATATATTGATGGAAAAAGTTTTATCTATACCGAAATCCGCTATGCAGTATCTGCCGTCACACTAGGGGAAGCCAGCATTGGCCCTGCCACCATTAAATATGTGCCGGAAACGCGGATAAACCTGTCCATGTTTGACAAAATGTTTGCCAGCATGGGGCAAGAACCTAAAACACTACAATCAAACTCCATTTCTTTACAGGTAATCCCGATACCAGCCTTAAATCAACCGAAAAGTTTTTATGGTGCTGTTGGCAGCGGGTATGCCATTTCTGCCTCTGTAGACCGCGAAAAAGTAGAAGCAGGAGATGCGATTAATCTAACCGTTAAAGTCAGCGGAAGCGGTAATCTTAAACCAACTTCCGATATCAAACTGCCGGCAATGGTCGGATTTAAAATTTATGATGTAGCCGCCACTTCCGGTGTTGTTCCCAGCAACGGCGAACTGAAAAGTTATAAAATTTTCAAGACTGTTTTGGTACCCTCCGCTTCCGGAAACTACGTTGTACCGGCTTTGGCTTGGTCCTTTTTTGATCCCACTCTTAAACAATATCGGACTTTATACACAGATCCCATTGATATCGAAGTGACCCCCAGCACACAGGAAGAAAGCGGTTTTGATTTTTCTGCACAACAAGATTTAGGCAACGGTTTTAGACAGTTGGGCAGAGATATTCTGTATTTAAAATCTACCATTAAACCTGATACGGATAATTTTTTAACCCGTATCGGAAAAATGAATTGGCTCATCTATGTAGCTTTGGCAGTATTGGCTTTGGTCGGATTTTTTGCTTTATCTGATAAAAAAACATGGGCACAAAAACATGCTTTGGCCAAAGCGAAAGCGCAATTAAAAAATGCTTATCATGAAGAAGTAATCTCAGATGCGCTCAGCACTTACTTACAGTTGCGCTATCAGGTGCATACGGGCAGTTTGCCGTTGCGAGATATTTCCGCTGCTTTAAAACAAAAATCTTGCTCTGCTGAGTTAGTCGCTCAATTTGAAACTTTATGGCAAAAATTAGACGCGGCCCGTTTTGCTCCGGTAGATATGCAAGGAGAGGGAACTCATGAATTGGCGCGCCAAGCCTTAGAACTGATAAAGGATATGGATAAGGAGAGTAAAAAATGAAAAAATATATTTTAGCTTTCTTACTGCCTTGTTTGTGGGTACTATCTGTTGGAGCGGTGGATTTACAACAAGCGGAACAATATTACAGAGAGGGCCGTTTTGCCGCAGCATTGGGCGCATATGAAAATTTACTTAAAAACTACCCAAACGACCCTTATCTTTACTACAATATAGGAAACTGCTATTTCAAAATGGGAAGTCGTGGCCTTGCTATTGCAAATTATTTTCGTGCTTTTCGCCTAGCACCCCGAGATGCAGACATTCGGCATAACTTAACTTTGACTTTGGATTCTGCCGGAGAAAAATTTGTACCTGCAGGAATGCCTGTCAGTTTGCATAAGGCGTTCTTTGCATTCACGACGTTAGAGCTAAAAGGCTTAAGTATTTTAACTTTACTTCTATGTTGTGCTTTGGCTGGATTTTGGCTATTTAAACGTCGGGCAGGAATTTTACTTGGTTTGTCTACAACCATACTTTTGGTATTGGGTGGCTGGTATTTGTGGCGCAGTCATATAGATGGGGTTTCTTTGGCGGTAGTAGCCGCACCCACTGCCGAACTCAGAAGCGGACCGGGCAACAATTTCCCCGCCAGTGCCAATGTATCGCAAGGGCATTTATTGACAGTGCTAGATAGCAAAGATCATTGGGACGAAGTAATTGTGAATTCCCAAGCTATTAAAGGCTGGATAGAAGCCAACGATTTAGAAAAAATATAAAGGATTTTTATATGTTTATACACAAAGAAGCTGATGAATTAATTGCCGCTATTACCTATGTAAAAGAGAATTTAGCCGGCCAAGTGGAAACATTGGCCAGTCAAATTATCACTGCTTTTAAGAACGGAAAAAAAGTAATTTTAATGGGAAATGGCGGAAGCGCAGCAGATGCGCAACACATCGCCGCTGAGTTTGTGGGACGTTTTAAAAAAGAACGCAAATCTTTTCCGGCTCTTGCCTTAAATACCAATACCTCTACTTTAACAGCTGTGGGAAATGACTATAGTTATGACGTTGTCTTTTCTCGCCAGATTGACGGTTTTGCCCAAGAGGGAGACGTAGTCATCGGTATTTCCACTTCCGGCAATAGTAAAAATGTAGAGTTGGCCTTAGAGTTGGCCAAAGAGCGCGGTTGCTATACGGCGGCCTTGTTGGGTAAAGATGGCGGAACTATTAAAAACAAAGTAGATTTGCCGATAGTGGTAAAATGGCCCAATACACCCCGTGTACAAGAGTGTCATATTTTTATCGGTCACAGTGTATGTGACTTGGTGGACCAAGCGTTTTAGGAGAATTTATGAAAGTAGCCGTTGCCTGTGATCATGCCGGTTTTCCGTTAAAAGAAACCGTTGTAAATAAAATCAAAGAGTTGGGACATGAGGTTATTAATTGCGGTACCGACGATACCCAACGGGTGGACTTTCCTGATCATGCCGCCAAAGCCGGCCATTTACTGCAAAGCCATGCGGCGGACCGGGCTGTATTAATCTGCGGCAGCGGGATCGGAATGTGTATCGCTGCCAACAAAATACATGGTGTGTATGCCTGTGTCTGTCATGATAGTTATTCTGCCAGACAAGGGGTGGAACACGACGCCATGAATGCTCTTTGCTTGGGGGCGATGGTAATTGGACCCAATTTGGCCGAAGTATTGGTGGAAGAATTTTTGAAAGCAGAATATTTCAATACCGGCAACTATAAAAAGCGTGTGAATAAAATTCTTGACTTAGAAGAAAAATTTTAAAACTTGTAAATAAGGATGTATGACCCATATGAAAATGAACGCAAACCCTATGGCGGAAGGGATTATCCGCGAAGGCATCATAAAGTTGGAAAATTTAGACTTTAACACTAAGTTTTGGTCTAAAGATCCTTCTTTGTGGAAAAAAGATCCCGAACACCAAAATTTGATTAAAAACTTCTTAGGTTGGCAAAAAGTATATGATTGGACGCTAGAACACATCGAAAATGTGCTTAAGTTTGCTCAAGAAGCTAAAAAAGATTATAAATATTGCGTTGTTATGGGTATGGGCGGCAGCAGTTTGGCGCCGGAAGTATTTCGTTCCTTATTTGGCAAGCAGGCCGGTTATCCGGAGCTTTTCGTCTTAGACAGCACAAACCCCGATTGGGTGGCTGATGTGCGCTGCAAAATCAACCCCGCCGAAACTTTGTTCATTTTTGCCAGCAAATCCGGAGGTACGGTGGAGCCTTCTTCCCAATTTGCCTATTTCTTTGATGAAGTCAAAAAAGCAGGCATTAAAAATCCGGGCCATCATTTTATCGCAATTACTGATGCCAACACCGGTTTGCAAGATTTAGCCAAGAAAAACAAATTTCGCAAAATTTTTACCAATCCGTCTGATATCGGTGGCAGATTTTCTGCCTTGTCTTTCTTTGGCATTATACCGGCTGCCATCATGGGTGTAGATGTGGTAAAAATTTTAAATTTAGCCAAAGAAGCGGCTGCCACCTATGTGCCGGAAGCGCCCGTTAAAGACAATTTAGCGGTTAAATTGGGTGCTTATATGGGTGCTTGCTACTCTAACCACAGCAAAGACAAAATGACGGTTTTGGCTCCGCAAGAGATCACTACCTTTGGTTTGTGGGCAGAGCAACTGGTGGCTGAATCTACCGGTAAAGAAGGCAAAGGCATTGTGCCGGTGGTGGCGGAAACCCTACACCGCAACTTTGACTATCGTGAAGATCGCTTTTTTGTATATCTTTCCACTGATACCGATGACAACAAAAGAGTGGCTGAAATTGCCAAAGATTTAGCCGAAAGAGCCTTCCCCATTGTCACCATTCATATGGAAGACTACTACCAATTAGGTGCTATGTTCTTGTTATGGGAAATTGCCACCGCAGCTGCAGGTGCCATTTTGGCCATTGATCCTTTTGATCAACCCAATGTACAAGAAGCCAAAACGTTGACTAAAAACGTCCTTTCCAAGTTAGCCGCCGGAGATATTCCTGCAGAAGTGACGGCACCGCTTTTGGTATCCAAAGATTTGATTTCTGAAGTAAAGTTAAACACTTTATCCCAAGATTTCTATTCTTTAATGGAAAGCAACGATTATGTGGCCATTTTGCCTTACTTGTGGCCTTCTAAAGAAATCGATGAAGCCTTGAACCAACTGCGCGATAAAATCTTATGCCGCACCAAGAGATCTGTTGTGTTTGGTTATGGCCCGCGTTATTTACATTCCAGCGGTCAGTTGCACAAAGGCGATAGCAATAACGGCGTGTTCCTTTTGATTTCTACCGATCCGGTAAACGACGTTAAAATTCCCGGTCAAAGTTATACTTTCGGACAACTTTGTAATGCGCAAGCATTGGGTGATTTCCAAGCCTTAGAGAACAAAGGTCGCCGCGTAGTAAAACTGCATTTACAACAGCCGGTTGCTCAAGCCATTAAAAAACTGAGCGACTCTTTCTAAATTTGCCACACAAGGCGGCGCCTATAACGCCGCCTTTTTTATTTATGAAAAAACTTTTTATTCAAACTTACGGTTGCCAAATGAATATCGCTGATTCGGAAGAAATGGCGGCGCACTTGTTAGAGCGCGGCTATATTCCTACAGAAAATTTAGAAGAAGCGGATTTGGCACTTATCAATACCTGTACCGTACGGGACCATGCCGAACACCGCGCCCTTTCATTTTTAGGCCGGTTGAGAAAATGGAAACGTGAAAATCCCCAGCGTATTATTATTTTTGCCGGCTGCGCAGCACAACGTTTGGGTGAAAGCCTCAAAAAAACATTCCCTTTTTTAGATTTGGTTTGCGGAGCCAAAGAAATAGACGGCTTTGCCGAACTCTTGGACAAAAGCGGCCTTTTTACCTTAGACCAAGCGCCTGCCGCACAACCCCCCACCTCTATTACCGGTTATGTGACGATTATGCGCGGCTGTGATTTTAAATGCAGTTATTGTATTGTTCCTTCCGTACGCGGGCCTATACAATGCCTACCCTCTGCCGAAATTCTGAAAAATGCCGCTCTAAAAGCAGCACAGGGATATAAAGAAATTGTCCTTTTGGGTCAAACGGTCAATGCGTGGAAAGAAGATGGCAAAACCTTTGCTGATTTACTTAATGAAGTTTCTGCTCTTGAAGGTGTAGAGCGTGTGCGCTTTGTCAGTCCGCACCCTATTTTTATTACGCCTGATTTTTTAAAAGCGGTGGAAAACAATCCGAAAATCGCAAGACATATTCACTTGCCGGTGCAGAGCGGTTCCAGCAAAGTATTGCAAGAGATGAAGCGCGGATATAACCGGGAAATTTTACTGGAAAAATTAGACGCATTAAAAGAGCGCGGTTTTGCCATCAGTACAGATATTATCGTAGGCTTTCCGACAGAAACGGAAGCAGACTTCCAACAAACCCTTTCTTTAGTAGAACGGGTGCATTTCTCAGCGGCTTATTGCTTTAAATATTCCCCCCGTCAAGGAACACCGGCCGCCGAAATGACTCTTTTTCCAGAAAAAATACTGGAAGAAAGACTGGATATTTTGTTAAATAAAGTAAAGGGTTTGGCAGAAAGTTCCTACCAAGCACAACTGGGTAAAACCGTACAGATTTTAATGCAAACCCCCAACAAGGGACGTACGTCGGATAATTTTTGGGCGCAAACCCGAAACTCCTATCCGGTGGGAAGCGTAATCAATACCGAAGTAGTGGGCGTAGAAGACACATTACTTTTAACGAGGGATTAATATGACTACTAAAAAAACTTTTTCTGAAAAACGCAAACATCGTCGCATGCCGGTTATTAGCAATCTAATTGAGCCGGTGAATTTGTATTACAAAACCCAAGACGGAAAAGAAACTTCCCTCGTGGCTATTTTGGCTGACCTATCTGCTTCCGGTATGCGTATGATTAGTTTTTTGGGCGCGCCGTTGGCGGATCATTTTTCTATCAGTTTACAACTTCCCGGTGTAGAAAAGATGGAAATTCAGGCTCGCACCGCTTGGCTTAAACAAAAAGAGAATGTTTTTACCGTTGGCATTGAATTTACGGATATGAAACCGGAAAATGCCGCTATCATCAGTGCAATGGCTGACGATTTTAACGACTGTGACACACGCGTTCTTTTGCGCTTGCCGGAAGTATGCGTAGGCACGTGCAAAGCCTGCCGCATCTGCAATAAAATTCAAAAAGATGAAACTTTGTTTGAAGATTAAATCTATCCGTCAAAAAAACCGCTCCGAACGGAGCGGTTTTTTTATGGCGAAGTAATTTACTAAAATATAGATATGAAACACATAGTGATAGCAGGCCCCACCGCCAGCGGAAAAACGGAACTGTCCCTTGTTTTAGCACGTAAATTAAATACGGAAATCATCTCTGCCGACTCTAGGCAAGTTTTCCGCAAACTCACCGTCGGTACCGCAAAACCGCAAGGCCATTGGCAAAACGGAAAATATTGGGTAAACGGGGTTGCTTATCACTTGGTAGATTTTTTAGAGCCTGCGGCAAGTTTTGATGTTTCTTCGTTTTGTAATCGCTCCCAAAAGTTGACGGACGGCACGCCCGATAAACCCTTTATTTTTGCAGGCGGTACGGGTATGTATATTCATGCACATTTCGTGGGGTTGGACCCACTTCCCCCCTCATCCCCTGCCTTACGCGCTGAACTCACAGCCTTTGCCGAAAAAAATGGCAAAGAGGCCCTGCATGAACGCCTTGCCCACTTAGACCCTGTTTCTGCCGCACAAATCCCCGCAGGAAACATTCAACGTGTCATGCGCGCGCTGGAAATCTGCCTGCTCTCGGGCCAAGCGGCCTCTGGCTTAAAATCGGGCAATTTCTTTGGTCAATTCCCTTCAGAAAAAGCACTTCTTGTGTATTTGAATTGGGATAAAGATATTTTAAATAAACGCATCGAAAAAAGAACTCAAGAAATGCTAAATCCTATGGCGGAAGAAACGAGGGCACTGCTTGCCAGCGGAGCGGAAGAAGACTGCAATGGCCTAAAAAGTTTGGGCTATCCTCAAATTTTACAGTGGCTCAAAGGTGAAAAGAGTAAAGAAGAAACATTGGAAAAAATTATCACGCTCACGCGTCAATATGCTAAGCGCCAGCGCACGTGGTTTAACAGATATAAAAATGCCCTGCGCGTAGATCTTTGTACCGCGCAGGACTTTGACGTAGAAAAAATTACGGATAAAATTTTAGAAGAGTATAATTAATTGTTTTCTCGGGAATCTTCTATCAGGTATCCTTGACTTTCCAAAGATTTACAAATTTTATAGCCAAAATCGGTATAAGAAGTACAATATTCTTTTTCCCCTGCCGCGATATATTTTACATACTCAGACCAATATCCATCTTGATAACCGATGTCGTAATTATCTTTTTGATCTCCGAAAGATACCCCTCCATCAAAAGCATAAACAAAATGCTGAGTTTCATAATATGCATTTCCGTTCCATTGCCCGCCACTTAATTCCAAATATTCTGGCACATTGGCTATGCATTCATTATTAAAATCACACTCCATAGCACGCACTTTTATTTGGTCTTTTATATATTTCATATTACTTAATGCTTCGGCCAGTCTAGACTTTTCCACCGCTAATTGATACTTAGGCAAAGCCACCGCAGACAAAATGCCGATAATTAGTACCACAACCAAAAGTTCAATCAATGTAAAACCTTTCTTCATAGGGGTTCTCCTTTTTTTGCTCCAATTTTTCCGTCCGAAAAAATTGTATCAAAAAAAAAAAACAAGTCAAGCAAAATTTCACGTTTTCCCACTTTGCCGACAAAACAACCAATAATTTATACAATTAAATTATATGGAAAAAGTGATTCTTATCGGGGCAAGTTTAAAAACGGATTTTACCCACTCTCACACATTAGAAGAATTGGCGCGCTTAGCCGAAACTGCCGGCGGACAAGTGTGCGCCGCTTACCATGTGCGCGTGCAAAACTTCAATGCCGCCACCTTAATCGGCACAGGCAAACTGCACGAAATTGCCGCCGAGTGCGAGAGCCGAGAAATAGACTCCGTTATCTTTGATGAAGAAATCACCCCCGCCCAACAAAAAAATTTAGAAGATATTTTACCCTCCAAAGTGATAGACCGCACGCGCCTGATTT
This sequence comes from Elusimicrobiaceae bacterium, assembly GCA_017520185.1. Taxonomy (NCBI): domain Bacteria; kingdom Pseudomonadati; phylum Elusimicrobiota; class Elusimicrobia; order Elusimicrobiales; family Elusimicrobiaceae; species Elusimicrobiaceae bacterium. The sequence continues at coordinate 27,015 of JAFXGO010000029.1, forward strand.
TGGACATTTTTGCCCAACGTGCCCGCACGCAGGAAGGTAAACTGCAGGTAGAGTTGGCCCAGCTAAACTATTTACTTCCGCGCCTAAGCGGTAAAGGGGCCGCCATGATGCAACAGAAGGGCGGCATCGGTATGCGCGGACCGGGAGAACGCAAACTGGAATATGACCGCCGTCGTCTGCGCGCGCGCATCAGCCGCTTAGAGCAAGAAATAGAACAAGTAAAAAAAGAGCGTTCCCTACGCCGCGAAAAACGCCAACGTGTACCTCTGCCGCAGATTGCCCTCATCGGCTACACCAATGCCGGCAAAAGCACCTTGCTTAATAGCCTGACTCAAGAGCAAGCCGTCTATGCCGATGATAAACTCTTTGCCACGTTAGACCCTACCACCCGTCGCGTGCCCATGAAAGGCGGCGGCCAAATGTTATTTACTGATACGGTAGGATTTATCCAAAAACTTCCTCACTCTTTGGTTTCCGCTTTTCGGGCTACCTTAGAAGAAACGGCCTTTGCCGATGTACTGCTGCATGTGCATGACAGTGCCAGCGAAGAAAGAGAAATCCAAAGTCAGACGGTGCATCAAATTTTAAACGACTTGCAGGCTTCTCGCCTACCGGTTATTGACGTATTTAACAAAACAGATTTGCTGCCTCCCCAACGTTTGCAAGCATTAAAAAAGGCCTATCCACAAGCCATTTTTATCAGTGCACAAAAGGCCAAAGGGCTAAACCAACTGCTTAAATCCGTAGAAAAAGCACTTAAAACAAAATGGAAAGTCCGCCCCTTGCAACTCAGTGCAAAACAGGCGGACCTGATTGGACAAATCTACACGCGCTCTTTGGTGCTCTCATCTACCACCACACAAGACGGCGGTCTTAAACTAAAAATAATGGCCACAGACGGCAACTACGCAGAACTACTCAAAAAAACTACCGCGCCATAGGCACATCGGCTATTTCATCTGCCGACATATTGCCAAATACTTCTTCGGGCTTTACTTGTGTAAGTTCTGCCGTTTGTCCTGCAATTGCTACAAAACGCGGGCTGGGGCCGGATGATTCTTGAGAAGAGGCAATCGTTGCGCGAATAAAATTTACATTACTGCGACTAAACGGTGTAAAAAGAAAATAATCTGACGAATAAGGGATAGAACCGACTGGTTTATCGTTGGCATCGTATAAAGTGAGTTGTGTGGTACTGCCGATTTTGCCTGACACAATACCCACAATATCTCCGTTCGGCACTACGACACCGCCACCACTCATACCCTGAACCACACCAAAATTAGTTCCGATAAAATGGCGAAGTTCCGTAAAATAATAAAAATCATTGGTAAAACTTTCCTGATAATAAATACCATCCGGTTGTATGGTAGGCACCGCCAAAGGGTCCAAAAGATGTCTGGCGGCATTGATGGTTAAAAGTTTTGGGCGCGCATTAGCTAACTCTTGCCATTGGTAGCGTTGATCGGCATTTTCAGAAAGTTTTAATTTTTGCAAAAAAACTTCTTTGTCTATATATTCTTTTTCTTTCGCATCATAAAAAGAATATTGCACCTCTTTGGGATCAAAGCGAATCAGCGCCACATCATATCGCACGCTTTTACTGTTTCTGGGTACATACTCTCTCGGTACAAAAACTTTGGCATCAGAGGCCGTATGCTTAACCCGCGCCGAAGCCTGCAAGTTTCCTTTCGTTAAATCAAATGTTAAAATACATTCTTTATTGCAAATTGGATTTACACAATGCGCAGCCGTTAAATACCACTTAGGTAAAATGCGCACTGCATGACATTTACCGTTTTCTCTGGAGTTTTGTACCCAAAGCAAACTTTGAGTGACAAAATCTTCAGTCTCAAAAGCAGTGGGGCGCTCCTCTGCCCAGATGGGAAAAGTGCTGAGTAAAAATAATAACAATAAAAAATTTTTTAACATACTTCGTAAAATCCTCCAAACACCTACATCTTTTTTAGTCTATATAATAAAAGTCTTTTTGCCAAGACACTTTCTATTTTTCCCTTGCCCACTGCTCTAAACTTTATATAATAAATATATGATGATAAAAGTACTCTTATTGGCGTTGTTTAGTTATTTACTCGGTGCCGTACCTACCGGCTACCTGATTGCCCGCAGAGTGATGGGCATTGATATCCGTGAACACGGTTCTGGCAATCCCGGTGCAGCTAACGTTTACCGTACAGTGGGTAAATGGGCCGGCATTACTACTTTTTTGATTGACGGATTAAAAGGGTTTATTCCTGTCAGCCTTGTCTTACATGTGTTCCCCGGAGAATATTGGCAAGCCATTTTGTGCGGTACGATTGCCATTTTAGGCCACATGTGGACTATTTACCTTAAATTTCGCGGTGGAAAAGGCGTAGCCACCTCTGCCGGTGTGTTTGCGGCTTTACTTCCGATTCCGACCGCATTGGCATTTACGGCTTTTGTCATTTGTGTGGCCTTGTGGGGACGTATCTCTATCGGCTCTATCGCGGCATGCTTAGTCTTGCCCATCAGCGGATATTTTATTGGTCATCACAGCATCACCGTAGATATTATGTCTACGGCTATCGGGCTCTTGGTCATCTATAAACACGTACCCAATATCAAACGTCTCTTGGCCAAAAAAGAACTGGCTTTTGAAGACGGCTCTAAAAAAAGAAAAAATGAAAATAAATAAAATTACAGTTTTCGGTGCCGGCATTTGGGGCAGCGTGATTGCCCAACACTTAGCCAGAAACGGCTATAAGGTAAGTTTGTGGGAATATAACCAACAACTGCTCAATGTGCTTAAAACCATCGGCCGCCACCCGAATATTCCTAATTTTAAGATTCATGACAATATCGCTCTTACCGGCGATGTGGCTGAGGCGACGGAAGATACGGACATGATCGTTTTTGTCATATCTTCTAAGGCCATTCGGGCCTTTTGCCGGGAGCAATTAAAACCCTTACTCAACGGCAGAGTGTTGCCCGTTGTCAGTGCATCTAAAGGGATTGAAGATAAAAGTTTTAAAACCATTTGTGAAATCATTGAGGAAGAATTACCTCAACTCAAAGACCGCGTCTTGGCCTTTACCGGTCCGAGTTTTGCTTTGGAAGTGGCTCAAAATGTACCCACCAAAATTATGCTCGCCGGCAAAGATGCCGTATTGGTGGACGAAATACGCCAAGTGTTTGACGCAGACCCGATTATTATCGTACCCAGCTCCGACAGACGCGGAGCCGAGTATGGCGGTGCAATTAAAAACGTGTTGGCTATCGGTTGTGGCGTGATTGACGGTATTAGAGACGGTGCCAATTCCAAAGCGGCCCTGATTACCCAAGCCTTAGAAGAAATGAACGATATTATCGTCAGTCAGGGCGGACAAAATAGTACCGTATACAGTTTAGCCGGATTTGGTGATGCTATTTTGACGGGTATGTCTGCCATTTCCCGTAATCGCCGCTTGGGTGAAAAATTAGGCGCCGGTCTTTCTTTGACGGAAGCACAAAAAGAAGTGGGAACTATTGCAGAAGGGGTAAACTCTGTACAAAGTGTGTATGATATTTCTTGCAAGAACAATTTAAACACCCCCATCATTCACGCTATTTGGCAAATCGTCTGTCAAGGTGCTCGTCCGCATGCACTCTTGCAAGCGATGGGTTTTGTTAATCGTGGTGACAAATAAGGATTTTTATGAATAAAGATGATGTAATCAGACACCTGAGCCGACACGTGTTGGATAAAAAACAGGCCAAAATCTCTGTAGACAAAGTGTTTGAGATTATCAAACATGGCCTCAAGCGCGACGGTAAGGTGGTGATTAGCAACTTTGGCACCTTTCATTTAAAAACAGCACGCCCCGTTCAACGACACAACCCCAAAACCGGTGAAAAGGTGCAAGTGCCTGCCAAACAAAAGGTACGTTTCAAACCATCGGCTAATTTACTGAGCAAATAAAAAACCCCGAGTTAAACTCGGGGTTTTTTACTGAAAAATCTTTATTACAACACTTGCTTCAGTTCTACCGGCAGTTCTGTTTTATCCACCGCCAATACGGCATGGGTGTTGGTCTTTTTATCCAGGCCAAACACATTAACACGATAACTTACCAACAGTTTGCCGTCTTGGATTTCAGCGGAAACAATTTCAAAAATATTATCCGGCAAATTACTGTCTGACTCCAAAACAATCAACATTTTTTTATTAAAATCCACCTCAGGATATCCGCCACGCGCACGAGTTTTAAAGTCTTTATAATCCTGCGTGTTTTTAATTAAAAAGTTTTTTACCGGAGCGGCAATCAAACTAATACGGCTTGTTTCTTCTTCACCTTCAGAAACGGCCTGCTGAGTCAGCGAAGGCAATGCCACTGTTTCCGTACCTGTCAAACTAAGTTCAAGGGCTGCTTTTGGCAGTTGAGGAGTCATTTGTTCATCTTCCTCTTTTTCCTTAGCAACGATAGAAACAATCTCTGATAAATCCGACAATACCATCTGGCTGGGAACTTCATCTTCAGACTTTTTGAGTGCAGAACCCAACGGCTCCATTTGTAAGTTTAATGCTTCGGAGGCTACCGCTTCTGCTGCGGCCATATCTTCGGCAGGGATATCATCAAAAATACCCAAAGATTCCCCATCTTCTTGATATAATTGCTCCACTTCTCCTTTGGGGGAACGCGGATTGGGCAACTGATTAAAAAACCACCCCCCCGCCAAAAAAGCGGCCAACAAAAGCAACAACACACCCAGCCATTTAAACTTATTTCCCATAACCTTCCTTTTCATCATAGGAAGCGGTGATAATAGAGCGCAAACCGCCACGCGGTGTAAACTCACCGGTAATGGTGGCGCGTTTGGGTTTGCAGGCTTTTACCACATCGTCTAAAATTTTATTGGCGATATTTTCCATAAAAATACCCATATCACGATATTCCAATAAATAAAACTTTAAACTTTTCAATTCCAAGCATAAATCATTCGGCACGTAATCAATAGTGATCACACCAAAATCCGGCAAGCCCGTTTTCGGGCAGACGGACGTAAACTCCGGCAGTTCTATTTTGATATTATAATCACGTTTATACTGGTTGGGCCAGCATTGAATCTCCGGCAAGACCGCGTCCGCATTTTTGCGGGCATGGTCAGAAGTATATCCAAAATCAATATCTTTCGTCGTCATTTTATGTTTAACAACCTCGCTGAATTTAAAAAAATCACTACCACCGACAGCACCATCCCCACAGGGACCACACACCACATATACTCACGTGCAATCGGAGCAAATAATAATACGCCAACTAACACCACATTACAAAATATAGATAGCATTACATTGCCGCGTATACGAGCAGAAAGCCGATGATTCATACGGAACAAATCCGTAATGGCGGCCAAATCCGAACGTTTTAAAATGATATCTACCCAATTATTATATACATTTTTTCCGGAGGAAAATACTACCCCTGCATCTGCACGCAACAAAGCGGTAATATCGTTAAATCCGTCACCCACCATGACGGCTTTTTTACCCAATGCACTAAAATTACCCAAAATGGTTGCTTTCGTTTGCGGTAATACACCAAAATTATAATTGGTAATACCGATTTCCTTAGCAATACCAGATACAGAGGCTTCATTATCCCCTGACATCAAAATCACTTCTTTTCCCATTTTTTTCAGGTTTTCCACCATCTCCGTCGCACCGGGACGAAGTTTATCATCTAATGACACATACCCCAAATATTTACCGTTTTTCGCTGCGCAAATAACGGCTTGACCACCGCTGGGACGCTTGGGAATATTGATTCCTTGTTCTTTTAACCATTCAGGACGCCCCGCCAAGAAGATATTTTTTCCGGAGACTGCCTTCACCCCCAAACCAGGAAAAACGTCAAAACATAACAGTTTATGCGGCTCAATGCCCTGTTCTTTGGCATATATATTTACGGCATTGGCAAAAGGACCGTCCACCATTTGCTCCGCCGTTGCCAAACATATCAGCAAATCTTTCTTTGTTTTTTCATCGCCGGCACAGACTTCATGGATTCTCAACTCTCCATAGGTCAACGTACCTGTTTTGTCAAAAAATACGGCATCGGCTTTTTTTAATATATCCAATGCTCCCAAAGATTGCAAAATAATCTTTTTACGTCTGGCCCCTAAGTGAATAAACCAAGATGGTAAAGAAGAACAAAAGAAGAAACAAAGAGGACAGCCTACCCCCAATACCAACAAAATATATCCCAATGTATGCAGCGGTCTTTGATAATCGCCCGCCCAGTAAAAATAAGTATAAGCAGCAAAGGCCATCAATACAGAGATAAACAACAAATACGCAGCATAGCCATCCAACTCATCTTTTCGCACACAACGGCGACGTTCACTGCCTTTAATGGTATTAAGAATATTGGAAATAATGCTCTGATCCAACTTATCCGTGACCCGAATCATCACATCGGCTCCTTTGTTTAACGTGCCCGCATATACGCGACTACCGACCGTCTTGGCCGTAGGCAACATATTGCCTGTAATCAAACTTTCATCAATGGCGGTTTCCCCTTTGGCAATTTCCCCCTCACAAGGAATCCGTTCCCCTGCTTTTACACGAATAATATCCCCTTCTTTTAATTCCCGCGCAAAAATCATCCTTTCGCGTTGTTGGCCATTAACTAAACGTCCCGATTTAGGTAAAAAATCATCTAATTTTTTGATAAAAACTTTAGTCCGCTCTTTTCGACGGGAAATATGCCCACAGGTCCATAAATAAATCATCAATGTAGCCGAAAGACAAATATGCAAGTCCGGCACATTACCGGCTAAAGGATTGGGAAAGAAGGTTTTGGACAGACCATAACAAAAACAAGCCAAAACAGCTACGGACGTAAGCACAGAAAGAGAAAAGCGAAAAGATTCCAAATCTTTCCAAGCATTTTTAAACAAAACGTCCCCACAACACAACAAATTCAACAAGACCAATACAAAAATCCCCGTCGCGGAAGTTTCTATCATTAACGAATAAACTACCAACACCAAAAAACAAACAGACAAAAAGAATCTGTAAGAATATTTTTTAGCAGGGACAGACAAAGCGGCACTCTGTAAGGCCGTATTCTTGCGGGAAGACTTCATATAATCTTATTTATTGATGTTTAAAAAACGGTTGGCCACCACACGTTTGCGTCCGTTTTCCGTAGTCATCATGCGGATTTTGCCTTGATAACGGCGCGCATGGGCCGGATCTAAGCGGCTGGCCGCTAAATAGTGTTTAGTAGCATCTACCGGAGTTTCCAAAGCCAACATATCTCCTAACATATCATAAATGGGAGCATAGTTGGGCGCGTACTTTTTGGCCTGTTCGGCATAGGCAACACCTTGATCCGTATCGCCTTTGCTAAACAAAAGTTCCGCTGCGTAATAGTACGGCATGGCATAATCATTACGCAAGGCAATAGCTTTTTGGAAATCGTCCATCGCGTTTTGAAAGTGGCTCATTTTTACAAAGGCGCGACCTCTTTCCAAATAAGAACGCGGATTTTCAGGCTCTAGTTCCATCAAATAAGAATATTCCGCTGCCGCACTGGCATAATATCCGGCATCAAAGAAAGCCAAACCTCTATTCAAATACAACAACGGAAACCTTTTATCCAAATTTTCCACTTCGGCAAAATCAATCAAGGCTTTATTCAGATTACCCTGTTGACTGTAGGCTACTGCCCTGTTTAATAAGGCCATCAAATAATCGGGACGCAATAAAAGGGCTTGATTTAACTGTAAAATAGCCTCAGAATAGCGGCCTTGATCAATGTACAAAGCGGCTAAATTGTTAAAAATTTCAGGATGTCTGTACTCAATAGAAAGAGCTTTTAAATAGTCTCTTTCCGCCAATTGCTTGTTCTTTTTGGCTTGTTCGGAGTCTTTGGATTTTAACTGATCGTAAAGCAAACCTCTGCTGACAAACGCAGCATAATGACGCGGATTTTTTTTGATAATGGAAGAATAGGTCTGAATGGCTTTTTCAAATTCTCCTTTATCCGTTAAAATCTGTGCCTTGCGAAAAAGTTTATCCTCGCTGGCACTACAAGCTGCCATCAACATAACAGACAAACAGACTAATAAAACTTTTTTCATTTTTCCTCCTGTATCGGCTCTTGTTTATAAAACAAAAACGCCAAAGCGAGCATAATCCCGCCCACTGTAATAAAACTATCGGCCGCATTAAACACCGGCCACACACGCAAATCAATAAAATCCACTACAAATCCTAAGGTTATTCTATCATAAAGATTGCCCAATGCACCGCCCAAAATAAGCACAAGCCCCCATTTTACCAAAGGACCCATCGCGCAAAGTTCTTTCCAACTTTTAAGCAAATACAAAATAATAAGCAAGGAAACAAAAATTAAAATAAAGTTTCCCCCTTGCATCATACCAAACGCCGCTCCCGTATTTTCCACATAGCGCAAATGCAAAAACGGTGCTAATAGTATGTCTCTATTTTCCAAAAAAACAAGTGTCAACCGCTTAGTAATACGGTCCACTCCCAATAAAACTACTAAGGTGATGAGCACGGCCTTGTGATGCCGTGCCCAATCCCAGATAACGGAAAATATCTTACGCAACGGTCTGCTCCTCTGGTACAGTTAAACCTTCTCTGGCCAACACTTCCACGCAGCGGTCACACAAATCGCTATGGGTGCGCCCTTCGGTTCCGACTTCTTTTTTCCATTGCCAACAACGAGCACATTTTTGGCCTTCGGCATGTTCTACCACAATTTCCAAAGGCAATGTCCCCTCCGTCACTTCCACACAAGAGACGATGAAAATCTCAGACCATAAAGAGGCATTATCTTCTAAGAATTTCTTTGTTTTATCATCATTGGTTTTAAAAATCACCTTTGCTTCCAAAGAAGACCCGATGACACCTTTTTGACGGGTTTCTTCTAATGCTTTTTGTACATCTTCGCGAATTTGGCGGATTTTATTCCATTTTTCTTCCAAAGCCGCATCCGTGGTTAAAGAGGCATGCTCGGGCATATCGGAAAGGAAAATACTTTTGGGCAATCCTTTTCCGGCAGGGATTTTTAACAGTTCCTGCCAAGCCTCTTCACAGGTAAAGCACAGCACCGGAGCCGTTAATTGCAATAATGTGCGTACAATTTCCGCCAAAGCGGTTTGCGCACTTCTGCGAGCAGCAGAAGAAGCACCCAACGTGTACAATCTGTCTTTAGAAGCATCTAATAAGAAAGAAGATAAGTCCAAAATACAGAAATCTGTGATGGCACGCATAGCGCGGCGGAAGTTAAAGTCTTCATAAGCAGCGCGCACTTCAGCAATTAACTTATCCAAACGGCCTAACATATAGCGGTCCATTTCTGCTAATTGTTCGGTGGCAACGCCATGAACAGTGGGTTCAAAGTCTGACAAGTTTCCAAGCGCATAGCGAATCGTGTTGCGCAATTTGCGATAGGTATCAATCGGTCCGCCCAAAATTTCTTCAGAAATGCGCACATCTCCTTGATAGTCAGAAAAAGCAACCCATAAGCGTAAAATATCAGCCCCGTATTTATTGATCACATCTTCGGGGTCAACACTGTTGCCTAAAGATTTGTGCATTTGGCGACCGTCTTGTGCCAACACCATACCATGCGTCAAGATAGTTTTAAAAGGAGCCACCCCTTCTAAGGTAAAAGAAGGAATATAAGAGCTTTGGAACCAACCACGATGTTGATCTGATCCTTCGGAATAGACATCGGCAGGGAAACTAAGGCCTCTATCTTTTACCACCGCTGCCCAAGATACACCACTGTCAAGCCATACGTCTAAAATATCGGTTTCTTTGCGGAAATCATGACTGCCGCATTCACAAGCATATCCTTGCGGCATCAATTTTTCCACCGGATCAATAAACCAAAAATCAGAGCCCTCATTCATAGCGCGCTCTTTAATAAAGCTAAAGAGTTCATGATTAATTTGGGCTTTACCGCATTTTTTACAATATAAAATAGTGACCGGAGAACCCCAGAATCGCTGACGGGATAAACACCAATCGGGGCGCAACCCGATCATAGAACGCATGCGTTCATCACCACCGGCGGGATAAAATTTTACATTATCCAAATTATTCATCAGTTTTTCGCGCAAACCGTCTTTGTCAATGCTCATAAACCATTGTTCGGTAGCGCGGAAAATAATCGGGTTATGACAACGCCAACAATGCGGATAACTATGCACAATTTCTTGCTCTTTAATGAGGCTGCCCAATTCGTCTAATTTCTTTACCATGAGCGGATTTGCCTCAAAAACGTGCATGCCTTCAAAAACACCGGCATCTTTGGTATAGCAACCTTTTTCATCTACGGGGCAGAAAACGTCCAACCCCCATTGTTTTCCGGCGCGGAAATCGTCTTCACCATGACCCGGAGCGATATGCACCACACCGACCCCTGCATCCATCGTGACGAAATCCGTCCAAATAATCGGATTTTGTTTTTGGGTTAAAGGATGATAATAAGTCAAGCCGACCAAACTTTCACCACGTACAGCACTTACTTTTTTGGCGTCCAACTCGGTATTTTTCAAAAATTCTTCAGCCAATTCATCTGCCACCACATAATATTCGCCGGTTTTGTTATCTTGTAATACGGCATAGTCTTCATCTTTGTTAACAGCGGCAGCCATATTGGAGGGAATGGTCCAAGGAGTGGTGGTCCAAACACCCAAAGAGACAGGCTTTGAGAAGTCTAAATCCCCAAATACTTCGGTCGTAGGATTGACCAATTTAAAACGCAAATAGATGGAGGAAGAACTGACGTCTTTATATTCTGTTTCGGCATCGGCCAAAGCGGTTTCGCAATGAGAACACCACGTAATAGTCTTTTGCCCTTTGTATACGTATCCTTTTTCAATCAAATCCAAGAAAACGCCAATGGTTATACCCTCATAGCGTTTGTCCATGGTTAAATACGGGTTATCCCATTCTCCTTGCACACCCAAGCGTTTAAAGCCCTGACGTTGCAAATCAATAAAACGAGCGGCAAATTCACGTGCTTTTTTACGGAAAGCAGGCACGTCGGTAATGTGTTTTTTGTCTATTTTTAATTCTTTCATCAACGCCTGTTCAATGGGCAGGCCATGGCAGTCCCAACCCGGAATATACGGCGTATAATAACCGGTCATAGCGCGGCTTTTGAGAATAATATCCTTAATGGTTTTGTCTAGAGCATGTCCGATATGGATTTTGCCGTTGGCATACGGTGGTCCGTCATGCAATACAAAATGTTTACCGGCCTGATTTTTCTTTAAAATGGCATTGTACAAATCCATTTCTTGCCAAAACTCTAACATTTTGGGCTCTTTTTGAGTTAAGCCCGCACGCATCGGAAAATCCGTTTTCGGAAGTAAAACGGTAGCTGAATATTTATTTTTTGCCATGATACACACTCTCTCTATTAAGGATATATATTTTCATTATACGAAATATAAACGCAAAAGAAAAAAGAGAAAATCTAGTTTACTCTCAAGATAAACTTTTAAAATAAAGTTTGAAAAAATTTGTTTTATAAAAAACCTTTTCTTTTTCCGTCTAATATGCTATGCTGAAGTTCCACCCTATCTATGGCGTGGAGGAGGACGTACACTATGAGAATGTTGGACGTCATTATTAAAAAACGCAATGGACAAACGTTAAACGAAGAAGAATTTAATTTTGTAGCGCAAGCCGCAGCAAAAGGGACTGTACCCGATTATCAGCTGTCGGCTTTTTTGATGGCTTGTTTCTTAAATCCGCTAAGCGATAAAGAAACAGCCCTTTTAACCAAAGCAATGGCTCATTCGGGCGATAGATTAGATTTTTCAAAAATCAAAATGCCTAAAGTGGACAAACATTCCACCGGTGGCGTAGGGGACGGAATCTCTTTGGCATTGGCTCCGTTGGTGGCTTGTGCCGGTGTAGCCATACCCATGATGTCCGGACGAGGCTTAGGACATACCGGCGGCACTCTGGATAAATTGGAAGCGATGAAAGGATTTCAAATACGCATTCCCGCCAAATCCATTCATAAACAAATAGAAAAATTGGGAATGTGTATGTTCGGCCAAACCAAAGATCTGGCCCCTGCCGACCGGAAACTTTATTCCTTGCGGGATGCTTCAGGCAGTGTAGAAAGCCGTCCTCTTATTGTGGCCAGCATTCTTTCTAAAAAATACGCCGAAGGGGTAGAAAGTTTACTCATGGACGTAAAGTACGGCTCCGGTGCTTTTATGCAAAAACTGGCCGATAGCCGCAAACTGGCCAAAGCCTTAGTGGCTACCGCTAAACTTTTGGGTTTAAATTGCCGCGCATTAATTACCTACATGGACCAACCGTTAGGCCGCGCTATCGGCAATGCAAATGAAATTTATCAAACCATTGAAATTTTAAAAGGGAACCGTCACTTAGCACCGGATTTTTATGAGCTCTTAATTGAGGAAGGTGCTCATATGTTGGTTATCAGCGGTAAAGAGAAGAATTTAGACAAAGCCCGCGCATTGTTGGAAAAATATATTGAAGACGGCTCTGCCTTAGAGAAATTCCGTCAAATGCTTAAGTGGCAGGGCAGCAATCCCGACATTGCCGACCATCCCGAAAAATACTTACACAATGCCAAACTGAAATTGGAGTTTAAGGCTGATAAAAAAGGATATATCTCTTTTATTGATGCCAAAACTGCCGGTGTGGCAGGAGTGCTTTTAGGGGCCGGCCGCAACACGATGGAAGACGAGATAGACTACGGGGCCGGTATTTGGCTGAGCAAAAAAGCAGGAGAATCCGTACAAAAAGGGAATGTTATTGCCGTTTTGTATGCTTCTGACAAAAAACGCTTGGCCGCAGGAGCAGATCTTTTTGCCAAAGCAGTCAAAATAACCGCCACCAAACCTAAGCCTTATAAACTAATAGAAGAAGTAATTAAATAAAACAAAACCCCCGTCTATTTTCTAGACGGGGGTTTTAAAATCACTTATTTATTTTTTTAATTCCAGCACTTCATCAATAATGCCATATTCTTTGGCTTCGTGAGCAGAGAGGTAATAGTTTCTCTCGCTGTCTTGACGAATTTTTTCTTTGGGTTGGCCCGTATGTTTGGCCAAAATATCCAACAAATGTTCTTTATTGTCATGAAGTTCACGCGCCTCAATTTCAATATCTGTCACTTGTCCGGAAATACCGCCGCCCCAAATTAAGGGTTGGTGAATCATAATACGGCTATGCGGCAAAGCATAACGGCGTCCCTTTGAACCGGCGGCCAATAACACCGCACCAAAACTCATGGCCTGCCCCATGCAGATAGTGGTAATTGGAGCTTTGATAAATTGCATGGTGTCATAAATTGCCAGTCCGGCCGTCACCATACCGCCGGGAGAGTTGATGTAAAGGTTAATTTCCCGTTGAGAATCTTCCGCATCTAGATATAGCAGTTGGGCAATAATCATATTGGCGCTGGCGGTGTCCACTTCCCCCTCTCTGCCGCCTACAAAAATAATGCGGTCTTTGAGCAAGCGCGAAAAAATATCGTAGCCGACATTTTTTTCAATAATGGTAGGTATAATCATTATTTTTCCTCACAAAATATAGTCTTTTTTTTATTATACGATAATTCTATTTTTTTCGCACAGGGTTTTCTTCGTCGAAGGTCCTATAAAAAAATAGGTCCTATTTCCCCCTCCGAAATGGGTCCAAATTTCGCTTTAGTTTTCAGCATCTATTTTTATAAAATTTTAATTGTAGACAGTAAAACAAACCAAACAATGGAGAAAAAAACAATGAATATGAAAAAAATGATTTTAGCTACTTTCTGCATTTTGGCAGTTTCTTGCGTTGCGCAAAATGCTTATGCCAAAGAGGCTGCCGCTAACGGATCTGCCGTTTCTAATACTGCTGAAGTTGCTGCCCCTTCTGCCAACGCCAATGAAGATGGTTGGGATAAAGTTGTAGGATTTTTCAAAAAATGTGCTGATGCTTTCTGCCAATCTGCCAGCAACGGTCGTGTTTCCGGTCGTGAAGGTGCTATGATGCGTGCCGGCGAAGGTATGCAAACCGTCATCAGAGAAAGTGGCAAACAAAATGCTCAACCTGCCAAAAAAACTAATGCAACCCCCAACAATGCTTCTCAAGGCAGAGTATATGGTCGCGAAGGTGCCATGATGCGCGCTGGTGAAGGTTTTGGTGCTGCTTTAGATAGAGCCAATGCAAAAGCTGCTACAAGACATGCAGGCTCTGACAAATAAATTTACCTTAAAGAAACCCCGCGCTCAAGGTGCGGGGTTTTTTATAGCAAACTTTTAAAAAATTTTAATACTGTAGCAAAAAACTGTTTCTTAATAAAAATTGATAAAATTTGTTAAGGAGACTAAATTTATGATTAAAAAAATATTCCTATTACTATCGGTTGCTATTTTTGCAAACGTCGCCCAAGCAAAATCCCTACAAGCTGTTTCTTCTGCTTTTAATAACGCCATCGAAAGAGAAAATATTTCCGCTTCTCTTAAACATAGCCAGGAAACTTCTCAGATTTCTGCACAAACAGAAGCAGAGCCTCTTATGCAAGATGAAAATCCCGAAGATAAAAAAATGGTCATCTGTCCGGAGTGTGGCAAACGCTTACCCGCAGGCAGCAAATGCAGCAATCATCACAAACCCATTCTGTTAATGCCTGTCGAAGAAGAGCAATCTGTTCAAGAGTCTGCTTTTTGGAATTGTCCGGAATGTGGTAGAAAAGTATCTATGAGCAGAAATTTTTGTTCTCGGAACCATAAGGCTGTATACTATATGCCTCAAACCGAAGAGAATGCCTCTTCTGACCCCACCAAAAACAATTCCACAGTCTCAACGACTAAGGCAAATCAAGCAAATGTATCTTCTTGCCCTGCCGACAATACCCGTTGCCCCGATTGTGGACGCACACCGCAGCAAGTGGCATTAAGCGGCCATAATCACAAATAATTTGGATTTACACAGAAAAATAAAGCATCCTTTCCTATCTGGGAAGGATGTTTTATTTTGGGTTTAAGAAAAAACCGTTTAAAGTGGGGTTTTTATTTTTTTCCTCTTTATATTCTTTTAAAAATTTTTTCCGGATAATGCGGCTTTCCTCTATATCATCCTCAAGAAACTTTTTATTTTCTTGAGAAAAAATAAGATTATACACCTCAGCCAGTTTTCCCAGCAGGCCTTCGTCTTCTACCACCAAAATCCCCTCACAAGCAGTTATATTTTTACAAAAAATTTCTGCCTGATAAAATATAAGATTTTCTAGCCAAATTTTATCCCTCCGCTTTAAATATTTCATATCAAACAGATCAAGACATTTCTTGCCATTCATTAAAAATGGCGTAGACCAACCAACATAAAAACAAAATTTGTAGTAGTCGAGAAAATAAAATCATTTTTTGTGAAAAAAACTAACAGAGTTAGCAAAATGTTAAAAACAACTTAAGTTTTTTGATTACTTTTTTAACTTTGCTAACTCAAGTCAGTTTTTATTTGGTAGAATAAGACCGCATAGATTCGGAAAAATTATGCGGTCGGGACGTTGGGAAAACAACATATCACTAGGCTATGATACCAGAGCAGAGCCCTGCTCTTTTCCCGCTCACACAAAGGAAGTGTCCGTCCGAAGATTAACAAAACGCATATATACTTGCCTTGTATAATGTTAGCATAGTAAGTTTTGTTAATATTTGTCAAGTTTTTCTTATTATTTCATTTTTTCCGCTATCTATATTTGGAGGAACACATGAATAAATTCGAAAAACAATTAGAAAAATGGAACAACGGGGTCTTGCGTGGGGCACAAGCAAAGTTAGCAAAAAAACTAGGGGTATCCACCGCTACCACTGCATTATGGGCTACAGGAAAACGTCGCCCCTCCAAAGGATATGCCGCCCAAATAGCCACCCTGTTCAACATGGACATATATAATGTCTTTAAACTTTTTGAACCGCATAGCACCGTTTATCATATACCTTCATCTGAAATGCAACATTGCTTACGTGAAAAAGACTTCGATTCTTCTTATTATGGGACAGATAACACAACGAATTACTCCCCTGCTCAAAGCAATAGTGTACAGGTGCCTTTTTTTAATGCAATTCCCAAAGATTTCCCCCAATATAACGAAGATGAAGTGTTAGAATGGTGGAGCATTCCTCGCAGGTATGCATTGGGTACAAAATATATTATTCCCTCCGTCAAGGCTGGGTTTCAAGGGGTATCTGAAACAGAAGACCTGTGTTTTATCAAACCCTGCTCGGAGACCTCTATCGGCAATACGGTTCTTTATCTTTTAGAAAACGGAAAATATGTCTACGGAAAAATAACGCAACAAAATACCATTGAAGGACTTTCGGAACAGCAAAAAAAACAAATCAAAAAAACCGTTGGCATTATCGTTCGTCGCATTTCAACCCCCGAATAACCCTTTTTTGACCCCTTGTTTTTTTTAGAAAAACAATTATACTGTTAGTATCCTCAAAGAAGGGTTGGGGAATGTGGGACAGAAAATTGCAAACGGTGCCAGTCTTACCCAGTGATGTAAGGCGACAAAGAATGCACAAACTGATCGGGTCGTGCCGGTGGAGAGCGCGAAGAGCGCAGAAGCGTAAGTACACGGCTTTGAAACAGAAAAAATGTTCTTTTATTATGCAGGGAAGTGCTGAAAACAGAGTGGCCGGTTCACGCGCTCGAGTCCCGATCAATAGGGTCGGGGGTGCTTGAGATTTGGATCGGTGGTTTAGGCCTCTTTGCCAAGAACATGCCAACTGTTCTATGACCCTGATTCCTACTCCAGAGGAAGGAAAAAAAATGATAGAGTCGACCTAGAGTCCTCCGCAAGCGGTATATGCGGAGGGCTCTTTTTTATTTATCCTCTGTAATTTTTCTAAAAATTGTGGATTTAAGTAAATTTTGATATAATATGTCAAGGGTTTTTATGAATGCAGCGGAAAAAGTTAGTTATAATTTATCAAAAATTCAAACCGCTATAAGAGAATCTTGCCACAAAAGCGGACGTGACGAAAAAAAAGTAAAACTCTTAGCCGTCACAAAGTACGCTACAGACGCTGATGTTTTGGCCTTATTAGAAACCGGCAAAATTGCTCACATAGGTGAAAGCCGTGTGCAACAAGCGGTGGCTCGTTGGAAAAGTGCAGCCTTTAGCAAATATCGCGTTTACAAACACTTTATTGGCCATTTGCAAAAAAATAAAGTGGCACAAGCGGCCGAACTCTTTGATTTTATTGACTCTATTGACGATATAAAAACCGCCCAATCTCTTAATGAACAAGCGGAAAAATTGGGCAAGAAAATATTTGTCATGGTGCAAATAAAACTGACACAACGAGAAACACAGTCCGGTGTTAATTTGCAGCAGGCTCCGTCTTTGCTTCAGCAAATACAAAAGTTGCCTCATTTAATACCCTGCGGATACATGGCCATCGCTCCGCAAACGCAAGAGACGTGTTTATTACGTCCACTGTTTAAACAAATAAAAATGGCTTTTGATAGAGATTTTCCGCCCATGTTAGAGCACCGCTATCTATCTTTGGGCATGAGTAATGATTTTGATGTAGCTATTGAAGAAGGGGCTACATTACCAAGAATTGGCAGTATGCTGTTTGCCGAATATCGGGAGGAAGTATGATTATAAAGGTCCGCGTCATTCCTACTACAACTGGACGCAATGAAATTATCAGCCGTATTGGCAGTGTACTGCGCATGAAAATTAAAAATAAAAAAGTGGATGATGATCCGGCCAATGCCATCATGAAAACTTTCTTGGCTGATTTCTTTGCTGTAAAAGAAGATCAAATCATTATCTTAAAAGGTGCTAAAGGCAAAGAAAAAACCGTAGAAGTGCGCGACAAAAGCGAAGAAGAACTTCGCCAAATTATGGATTCTATTCCCTAAACAACACTTTTATTTCACTAAAAAAGCCCACATTAATGTGGGCTTTTTTTATTTAATATTTTTTAATCTACAAAACAGTCTGAAGTATTTAAATATGCCCCATAACCGGAAGTACAACCACTGCCGGCTGTAGAAAAACCTAAATCTTTACAATTTTCACCATAGCAGTATCTTTTTTCATCCAAAATGCTAAGCACAAAACCCAATCTATTATTAACAGCGAAAGAACCACTGTTTCTTCTTCCGGATTCAGTATTTTCTATTGTATATGAGTAGTGTTCCTTTTGAAAAGAATAGCCCGTAGCCGCATTGCCATTTTTATCAGTAAAGGATACAGACAACTCATCAAACGGATAACGTTGTTCAAATGTGCCCATTTCCATATTTCTAACACTCAAAGCATCGTTGATGGATTTGATGGTTGCCCACGCTTCCGTAGCGCGTGACTTCTCCACCGCTCTGGTATACTGCGGTAAAGCCACTCCCGCCAAAATACCGATAATAAGCACTATAACTAATAATTCAATCAAGGTAAAACCTCTGTTGTTTTTTAATAATTTTTTCATTTTTATCACCATTGCGATATTTTAAACAATAAAAAAAATTTTGTCTAATTTTTTCAGAAATTTCACTCAATTTACAAACTAATCAAGCAAGATATGCATTAAGGTTGGCGGAGCTCTCCTATTTGTTTTTTATCTGTAAAAATTGCTTCTTTACTAGTTAATTGAACCGGCAGTTTCCCGTTAGCTTTTGCATGCCCCAGCAGTATTTGGGCCGCAGTCTGCATGGCGGGTTGAGTTGCACCATATAAAGCAAAGACCGTTTGAGCCGTCGGATACAACGGAATTTCATACGGATTTAACAAAGAAATCAATACCACCGGTTGGGCTTTTTGTTGAGTTATCTCCAACAAAGAAAGTACCGTTTCATATTGTTTTTTGTCCATAGCACCGGTGCGTGAAGTGCCCACCACTACCATTTGAGCCTTGTCTACGCAAGCACCTATGGCTTGCTTGTTTTTTTGAGTAGGGGTGCGCGCGGCAAAAACGCTGGAAACATTTTTTCCGTTCATCATCAGATAATCATTAAAAGACTTCAGTTGTAAACTAAAAATACCGTCTGCAAAAAATACTGTGCAAATTTCTTTGATATCATCTTTCAGCGGAACTAAGTATTGCTCATCTCTTACCAGCGTCACCCCTTCTTGTGCCGCCAAAAGAGCCGCTTCCTCAAAACCCGTATCTTCATTGGCAACGGAGGGCAAATCAAACAATCCCATTTTCTTCTTCAAATCCAAAACTTTCTGAGCAGAGGATAGAATTTCTTCTATCGTCACATTATCTTCTTCTTTCCCTCCATTTTGTACGGTTGCTACGCTTTTCTCCACATAATCAGCCGCACGACGCGGATAAGTGCGCGCTTCTTTTACGTTAGAAGCATCTCCGCTCAACAAAAGGATATTATTGCCGGCTTTATAAGAGCGTAAGACCAAATTCTCCACCGATGCGCCATTTACCGCTCCCATATCCAGTCCGTCAGTGGCAACCACTCCCTTGAAATTCATTTTTTTCCGCAACAAATCTTTTAGAATTTTTGATGAAAAAGAGGCCGGATTTTCTGCATCTATAGAGGGGTATACCACATGCGCGCTTAACACACCTTGCGCCTCTAAAACAGAAGGTTGAAAAGCAGAAAAATGGTTTTGCCACAGTTGTTCAACGGGCATATCAGTAATGGGTTGCGCATAATGAGAGTCGGAAGAAGTGTCTCCATGTCCTGGAAAATGCTTATTAAAGGCCGGCACTCCCTCTGCCTGTAAAGCCCGGACGGCAGCAAGAGCAAATTGACCAACTTGCGTGGCATTGTCTCCAAAAGAACGGGTTTGAATAATAGGGTTGAGCGGATTTGAATTGACGTCAGTGACAGGGCCCAGTGCCACATTGGCCCCTACGGCTTTTATTTCACGGGCTTGAGCGGCGTACATCTGAGCCACCACCGCCTCTTTTCCACTGGCGGCCAACAACATATTAGAGGGCATTTGCTTCAATCCCATATACATAGGAGAAGTGACCGTCCCCCCTTCATAATCCAAAGCCAACAAAAGCGGAATTTTATGACGGGATTTTGAAGCCCATTTATTCAAATCGGAAATAGTTTTAAGAAATTTTTTTCGTTGTTTTTTGAGAAATTTTGCTTGATTTTTAGATGTAATATCAGGGTGAACCAACAGCCCTTCTTTTGCTTTGATAAAAAATCCTGTCACCTCACCGTTCAACACTGCTTTTTTAAATGCTTTTTGTTGTCCGATTAATATGCGTGGCATAATGGTTTGCCCCACTTGCTCACGCAAGGTTAATTCTTGCATTTGTGAATAGGCGGAAGCATTCAATATCCCCCCCAACAATAAAGAACCGATGATAGCCAAGCTTTTTTTCATAAATTCTCTTTAACCTCAAGTTTCTTTCATCTTATCAAAAAACCTCCGCTGTATAGCGGAGGTTTTAGTTTTGCTTACAATTATTTCAGCAGATTTTCTAAACTGAAAGTATCCACTTCTTCTTTCATCTTAGTAATCACTTCCGAAAGCGGCAAACCGTTTAGGTTTTTACCGTCGCGCAAACGAACGGTGACGGCTTGGTTTTCCGCCTCTTTAGCCCCGATAACAAATGTATAGGGAATGCGCTGTAAGTGAGCCTCACGAATTTTAAGACCCAATTTTTCAGGGCGCACGTCCAACTCAGGGCGCAAACCGGCAGCACGCATTTGAGCGGCCACTTCTTTGGCATACGGGATTTGATCGTCCGTTAAGGTCAGAATTTTGGCTTGTACGGGGGCCAACCACAAGGGGAACCAACCGGCAAAGTGTTCCAAAATTACACCTGTAAAACGCTCAATACTTCCAAACATCGCGCGGTGCACCATGATAGGGCGTTTGCGGCCTTCAGCGGCCACATATTCCAAATCAAAGCGTTGGGGTAAATTAAAATCAAACTGAATGGTAGACAACTGCCACAAGCGACCAATAGCATCCATCACTTTAATATCAATTTTCGGCCCATAGAAAGCGGCTTCTCCGGCATGGGTCGTATAAGCAATATTGTTGGCTTCCAACACGCGCTTTAAGGCACTTTCGGCACGGTCCCAATCAGCCACGTCTCCGGTAAAATGTTCCGGATGTTCGGGGTCTCGGGTGGAAAGTTCTACGGCATATTTTTCAAAACCGAACGTTTTGAAAATATGCATGGCAAACTCAAAACATTGCTTTACTTCTTCTTCCACTTGTTCAGGCGTGCAGAAAATGTGAGCATCATCTTGTGTGAATCCTCTTACACGCAAAAGGCCGTGTAAAGCACCGGAACGTTCATAACGATACACTGTGCCCAACTCAGAAAAACGCAAGGGCAAATCACGGTAGCTTCTTAAATGAGATTTATAGATTTCCACATGGAAAGGACAGTTCATGGGTTTAATTTGGTAATTATCTCCATCCACTTCCATCGGGTGGAACATACTATCGGAATAAAAACCGGCATGACCGCTGATTTCAAATAGGTGCAAACGCGCAATATGCGGGCTGACCACCAAATCATAACCGCGTTTTAGATTTTCATTTTTAATCCAATCTTCCAACACTTTGCGCAACATACCGCCTTTGGGGTGCATCAAAATAAGCCCCGGCCCCACATGATCATTGATGCTAAACAAATCCAATTCCGGCCCCAATTTGCGGTGATCGCGTTTGGCAGCTTCTTCTTGTTGTTTAACATAGGTGTTAAGTTCGTCTTTAGAATTAAAGCTCAAACCGTAAATACGTTGCAACATCGGTCTTTTTTCATCACCGCGCCAATAAGCACCGGCAATGGCAGAAAGTTTAAAATTATTGATTTTTCCCGTATGTTCTACATGAGGTCCACGACACAAATCAGCATAATCTCCGGTAAAATAGACCGTGATTTCGCCGTCGTTTAACTCTTCAATGAGTTCCAATTTATAGGTTTCACCGCGTTTTTCAAAAAAGTCTTTGGCTTCGGCTTTGCTCATCTGTTTGCATTCAAAGGGAATGCGCGCTTTGATAAGCTCTTTCATTTTGGTTTCGATGGTTTTTAAATCTTCAGGAGTGAATGCGTGAGTGCAATCAAAATCATAATAAAAGCCGTTATCTACGGCAGGACCGATACCGAGCTTGGTACCGGGGAACAACTGCTGCACCGCAGCAGCCATAATATGGGCGCAAGAGTGCCGTTTCATTTCCAATTCATTATTTTCCATAGTTTTTCCTTCAGCGGAGTGCCCGCTTAAATTTATATAATAAGTATATCAAATAAAGGACCTTACTGCCCAAATACATTATGAAAAGCATTCTCTCTTTTTTATCTGCATTTTTAAACAACTACAAGTTGCTTTTGATTATTTCATTGCCGGCCATAGCCCTAACCGCCTTTGGACTGCATCAACTAGGTGTAGAGGGCACCTTTGTATGGGTAGCTGCTTTACTGATGCGTTTGGTAGTGGAGTTTGCTTTTTTGGGTCTGTGTTTGGGAGTATTAAACGGACTAGGCATTAAAAACAAATGGGTTTTGGCTATCCTGCTTTATGCTTATTACTGGGCATGTACGGCAGATTTGGCCTTATTGCTATACTTTAAGGAACGTTTTGGTGCTAAATATTTGGAAACGATGGAAGGCGGAGCCGATTACGGCTTTTTGAAAGATTGGAGATTGATTTCTTATTTCACTTGTTTTCTACTTTTCTGCCTTTTCTCCGTTGGCAAACTTTTCCGCACGATGTCTTGCAAACAATCTTGGCAAAAAGTATTGGTTTGCGGCATTGTTTTGTCAGGATTAACATTAGCCAATCCATTGGCTTTACTTCCTAAGCCCAATGATTTTTTGACCACTTATTTCATGTCTCCCTCTCCGGTATACACCATACGTTCCATGATGGCCAAACCTCAACAGGCCACTGTGACACATACTCTTGACGATCAAACAACTGCCGTTGCGCAGAAATACCATGTTTTTAATGCGCAAAATACAGGCGTTGGAAAAGATTATAAACGAGTGATTTTAATCGCTACCGAAAGCATGTCCTCCAAATATTTGCACCGCTATAACCCGTTAATCCCTGCTTCGGCCAGCCGCAGTTATGATGAAATTTTCCAAAATAATCCCAGTACGACACTCCACCCCGTCACATTGTCTACTCTATACGGTTTAACCGTACTTTTTTCCTCCCACCCTCACGCCAAACTGGTGTATGAAAATCAATACCCCTTATCTTTGGTAAAAGAACTTAAGAAGCAGGGGTTTGGCACCGCATTTTTACGCGGCGCCAATGAAAAATATATGGATGAACATATTTTGTTTCATCAAGCGGGATTTGAAGACGTAAAGGGAAGCAACTATTTCTCCTCTCGCAAAGAGTATGCCCCTTATATCTCTTGGTGGGGACTGACGGACCGCAAACTTTTTGAGTATGCGCTAGAATATTTGCAAGAAAACAAAGATAACAAAACTTTCTTAACCTTACTCACTGTTGACACCCATGTTCCTTTGGGAAGATTGGACTATCTGGATCATACTTATCAAGAAACACAAGCCGAGTTTTATGACCAGCCCACTTTACCGCGTGCTTTTAGTCGGGCAGGGCAAGATGTGGAAATCTTCTTAAAAAATTTACAAGAAAAAGGCTTGTTTGATGATGATACCCTTATTATTTTAACGGCTGATCACCCCAATTTTTCCAACACCCCTACCAATAAACTCTTTAAAAACTTTCAAACGGTGTTTGACCGCGTACCGTTTGCCGTCATCACCAAAGACCAAATCAACCGCCCTTTGCTTCAAAACGACCTTACCAGCCAGTTAGACGTAGCCCCTACTATTTTGGACCTACTCAACTTACCGCAACCCAAAGGTTTTTTCGGGCATAGCCTGTTTGATATCTCCGCCAAACGCAGTATTTTTGATATCAAGGAAGATTATGTCAAAATCACTACAGCTGACGGAGAAAAGATTATCCCTCTTAATTCCAAAAAAGAAGCGGACCAAGCCGAGCTGAGCCTGATCGGCACCATGTGGGTTGACTAAAGGATTATTTGCAAAATATTCTCCGCCGTATCTTCGCCGAAATATGCTAAAATCATAATGTATTAGTATCTTTATTAATTGGAGGCAGTATGAATACAGCAGCACAAGGCGCCGGATCTGGCATGTTTATGTTCCTGATTTTGGCAGCTATGTTTATCTTCATTCTGTTTTCCGGACGCGGACAGAAAAAACGCGAAATGGAAAGACAGAGCAAAGTAAATGCTTTACAGAAAGGAGATGGGGTCATTCTCCCCGGTGGTATTATTGGCACCGTAGCAGGATTTAAAGACAATGCTATCGAAGTCAAAATCGCCGAAAATGTAAAAATTACCGTTTTGAAATCGGGTATTGTCGGTTTCACCACTGACATCACCCCCGTCAATCAAGGAGGAGCCAAATAATGTCCAAATCGCTGGCCATTAAATGGATTGTAATTATTGTTGTACTGCTTGGGTCTTTGGCATTAATTTATCCCAACTACAGTTGGTATTCCAAACCCAGTGCCGAACGCACCAAATTAGAAGCTATGGGCGAACGTCCTGAACGGATGCTTAATTTGGGCCTGGATTTGCGCGGTGGCAGCAGTTTGCTCTTGGAGTTGGATGTTTCCAAACTCAGCAACAAAGAGCCGCTTAACGAAGCTATGGCACGTGCCATCGAAATCATTCGCAACCGCATTGACCAATACGGCGTAGGCGAAACCTTGATTACTCGTCAAGGCGAGAAATGGATTTTGGTGCAGTTGCCCGGCGTGGCTAACCCGGAAGCTGCGGAAGCCTTAATCGGAAAAACCGCTATGCTCCAGTTCCACATCGTTAAAAACGACACGACCGGTGCTGAAAAAGCCATTGCCAAACTCGAAGAAACCGAAGAACCTTACGACCAAGATGGCGTATTAAAACCGGAAATTGCCAAACTTTTACCGGCTGGATATACCATTTTCCGTACTAAAGACGGCGGATATAATCTGGTGAACAAAGAGCCCGGTGTCACCGGTGCTGATTTGGAAAATGCCCGCTTAACCATGTATGGAGAAAACGGCTACCCTGAAGTATCCTTTAGTTTTAATGCTGAAGGTGCCAAAAAATTCGGTAAATTAACCGGCTCCAACATCAATAAGCAGCTTGCTATCGTCTTAGACAACACCATTCAATCTGCTCCCACTATTCAATCTCGCATCAGCAAAGAAGGCCGCATCTCCGGTACTTTTACCTTAGATGAAGCCAGACAGTTGACCATCATTCTTAAAGCAGGTGCCTTACCCGCTCCTGTACGCGTCATTGAAAAGAAAACCATCGGACCCACCTTGGGTGAAGACTCTATTAAATCCGGCTTATCGGCTTGTTTATATGCTTTAGTCGGTATTTTGATCTTCATGATTATTTACTACAAATGGGCTGGTTTTATCTCCAGTGTGGCTTTAGTACTGAACTTAGTCCTTTTGATGGCTGTAATGAGCTACTTCTCCGCCACGTTGACGGTACCCGGCATTGCAGGTATTATCCTGTCTTTGGCCATGGCCATTGATGCCAACGTGCTGATCATCGAACGTATGAGAGAAGAAAAACTCTTAGGCAAACCTATCACCACCATTATCCAACTGGGTTATGAAAAGGCTTGGTCTGCTATTTTTGACTCCAACATTACCACCATCATCGTGGGTTGCTGTTTGATGCAATTTGGTACCGGCCCCGTCAAAGGTTTCGCCGTGACCTTAATCATCGGTTTGACGGTCAGCTTGTTCACCGCCGTATTTGTGACACGCGCGATTTATGAACTGATGCTTACCTCTAATCCTAAGGAGATCAGCTTATGATGACATTCTTCCCTAAAACCAATATTGATTTCCTTAAATACAGGAAAGTATATTTTACCGTTTCAATCCTTATCTTTGTGTTAGGTATTTTCTTATTTGCCACCAAAGGGTTGAACTTAGGTATTGATTTTACCGGCGGTACGATGGTACAGGTAAAATTTGAACAAGACGTAGATATGGCCAAAATCCGCGAAGCATTGACAGCCACCGGTCAAGAATCGGAACTGCAAACCTATGGCCACAACACCTATGCCGTACGTGAAAAAGGAACGGAATCAAATGTGAATGAAGTACAAGCGCGCATTGAAACGGCCTTGAAAACCTTAAACGTACCGTATGTAGTAGAACAGACCAACTTTGTAGGTCCTACCGTAGGTCAAAACATGAAAGAACGCGCCGCATGGGCTATTATCCTTTCGCTCGTGTTCATCATTATCTACGTGGCTTTCCGCTTTAACAATATCTTGTGGGGTACCTCTGGTGTGGTAGCCTTGTTCCACGATTTATTTGTAATGGCGGTGGCTTTTGCCTTGACCCAACGCGAAATTGACCTCGTGGTTGTGGCGGCTTTCTTAACGGTAGCCGGTTTCTCTATTAACGACACCATCGTTATCTTTGACCGCATCCGCGAAAACATCCGCCTGCATCCTCGTGAAACGTTAGGCCAACTCATCAACCGTTCTATCAACGAAACACTCTCCCGTACGATTATTACTTCTATTACGGTAATCGGTGCGTTGTTTGTGTTGTACTTTTTTGGCGGAGAAGCCTTAAATTCCTTCTCTTTTGCCATGTTGGTGGGTTGTATCTGTGGTTTCTACACCACCGTTGCTTTAACCACTCCGTTGGTGTACGTATGGACCAAAGGTGCTTTGGAAGAATTACCCAAAGACTCTAAACCGGCTCCTAAAGCACGTACAACAGAAAAAAAGGCTGTAGCCGCCGAAACGGAAAAAAACCCCGTTCAGGCCAAACCTACCGCCAAAAAAGCAGTGCGTAAAAGCCGCAGAAACAGAAGATAGTTTTATGCCGGACGCATGAAAGTGCGTCCGGCCTTTTTACAAATCTCTATTGGGGATTTATAAAAAGTATGAGTACCCGTAAAATTAAACGTTTCAAAATCAGTACCCGACAAAAGGAAATCACGCGCAAGGTTTTACGACTTGGGTTGGACTTGCCGGCTGCCGGCATTGACAGTGAAATTGCTTTGGCCCGTTTTGTGGTGGAACTTGCGCAAAAGTTAGACCCCGGTACAGTGTACGAATTTAACGAAAATGTTTTATGGGATTTAGGGGCAGAAGTAGCATCTGCACAGGGTATGTTTAGTGCCTGTGCGGTGACATTGGGCAAAAACTGCACAGACTTTGCAGATTCTTTGTCTCCGGCTAAACAGCTCATTTCTCAAACTGTTTTATTTGAGTTTTTACGCACTGCTACTTTATTCGTAGCTGATTTAATCAAAGAACAGGCAGAAAAAGAGGAATGCGAAGCCTTAGAACCTCAATTCATTTATATACCCAAATTAGGGCTGGCACCGGAACCGAAACTTTTTAAGGATTCCCCCCGCCTTGACCTGCAAAGCGCAGAAAAAATATTACCCGAACTTTTAAAACAAGTACAAGCAGAAAAAATAGATGCCTCTTTAGAAAACGGCAAAATTCTTCCTCAAGCCACAGTGGTATTTATTATTCCTTGGCAGAAGAAGAAACGAAAAGGAAAAAAATAATGGCAAAGTCCAATCCTTCTGAAAACAAACAAGTCTCTTGGAAGCACGTCATCGGCTCTACCTTAGCCTACTGGTACACCCTGTTTTTAGGCTGGACAACACGTATATATTGGTTTAAAACCGAAGAATTTGAAATGCTAGAAAAAGAAGGCAAAAACTATATTTATGCCACGTGGCACAATCAGCAACTCTTTTTGCTCTATCCTTACCGCGGACAAAAAGTATACGCTTTAATCAGTTTAAGCAAAGACGGCGAATATATTGCCCGTATCTTGCCCAAATTCGGTATGAAGGCCGTGCGTGGCAGCACCAGCCGTGGCGGAGCAAGAGCCTTGATTAAACTTTTGCAACTCACCAGAGAAGGGTACCACCCCATGCTCACGCCGGACGGCCCGCGCGGTCCGATTTATCAGGTGCAACAGGGCATTTTATTCTTAGCCCAAAAAACGGGTTTGCCCATTATTCCGGTAGGAACGGCTTTGAGCCACAAAATCAAGGTAGGCTCTTGGGATAAAATGCGCGTTCCCCTGCCGTTTGGCAAGACGGCCTTAACATATGGAAAGGCTTTTTATATCTCTAAAGAAACCAACTTTGAAGAAGTAGCCCAAGAGATTAAGAAAGAAATTGACCGCGTGACAGACTTGTCCGAGCAATTTATCAATAAAAAACCTTTTGATAATACACAAGGATAAATAAAAACCCCCGCTCCAAAGAGCAGGGGTTTTATTTTAATAAGTATACCAAAAATCGTAAGAGGCCCCCTCAATAGATGGTGTATCTTTTTGTGTTTCTTCCATACCAACACTTTTGGTCTGCTCAAAAAAAGATCCGTTGCAATAAGCCACACAGTCCTTTTCTCCTGTATAACGCTCTATATAAGACATCTTGATTTTTTCATTTTTACAAAAAACATAATGAATTTGAAGTTTACAATCAACATCTGAAATTACATAAAGAGAAGTATCGTTGGCAGAAATTCTTCCTCCACTTACTTCAAAATCTAAATCTTCAAAAGAAGTGGTATAACTGCCATTGGCCATATAGTAAAGTTGCTGAGATTGCAGTAAAGACTTTGTTAAATGTTTCAAAGTAGCATAACGGCTTTTGATGACTGCTTTTTGATATTTAGGCACAGCCATTGCCGCCAAAATTCCTATGATTAAAACAACGACCAAAATTTCTATCAACATAAAGCCTTTTTTCATTGCTAAAAAAGAACCAAAATTATCGGCATTTGAACGGCGAAGGCGGAATCAAGAAACGTAAATATGGAAAACGCTTAAGCATAAAAGGCACACAAGGTAAAACTTTACGTTTTGCCCCGTGCCAGAAATACTGATAAGTGAAAAAGTATTTATCTAAGAGAAATCAGCACCATCTCCGCCTCAATTTCTCCATCTTGATACTTTAAATAATGCGGCAGTTGCCCCTGCTCGTACGGGGTGTATTGACTGTACGAAAGAGCTACACTGCCTAAGGTTTTTTTGTATGTCAATAAATACGGATATTCCTGCCCTGCTCGGTACTGATAGTTGCCACCGTCTGCGTAGACGGTCCATATACCGTTTTCTTCACGGCAGCTCTTTGCCCCTTGCGGAGGAAAAAGAAGTGCTTTTAAAAAAGTTTCCACCTTGCCACGCACAATGGCATAATCCGCCAACGGCAATACATACGTAAATTCGGCTCCTTTTTGGCTCACTTGTGCCGTCATCAGGCGGTAGGCACCCGTCGCGGCAAAAGCTATTACTTCAAAGTTTTCCCCCTCTGCTTTTTTTACTTGCAAGACTCCGTTTAAGCGGTACCCGCGCGCCTGTGCGCTAAAGCGAAAGGCGAGCAATTTTTGCCCTTCTTCAAAATAGGACACCGTTTGCAAATCTTGCTTGCTGCAACTCGGCTTTACCCCCAAAGAAGCACACGCACCTAAAAACAGACTTAAAACCAAAACCGTTATTTTCTTCATTTTTTCCTCTTTTTTATATTGGTAAGCAAGATAATAATATTATAATATAAGTTAGATGACTACCGTTTATCTTTACCTTCTTTCTGCGTTGATTGCTTGCCTCATTACGGCAGGCAGTTTGCCGTTTTTGCACCGTTTTTTGGCAACATTCTTTTTAGATAAACCGAATCACTTAAAAAAACATCAAAGAGCCGTACCCGTTTTGGGTGGTTGCGCTGTGTTGTTGGGACTATCGGCCAGTTTGATTTTTATCCGCTTAACCACAGATTTCCCAACAGGGACACTGCACAGTTTACGCGGTATATTGTTGGCTACAGGCGTTATTTTTTTCTTGGGTCTTGCCGACGATATCCAAAAACCAAAAGGCATCTGCGTTAGTATAAAACTTTTGGGGCAAGCCTTAGCAACAGCCATACTGATGTATTACGGGGTACGCATTACTTTATTTGATTCTGCCGCTCTCTGCTACCTGATTACTTTCTTTTGGGTAGTCGGCCTGACTAATGCTTTTAATCTGTTGGATATTCAAGACGGGCTTTGTGTCAGCCAAGCCATGATTTGCGCTTTGGGTTTGGCCCTTATAGCCCTACCCTCTGAAGTTATTTATATTAATTTTGCCGCATGGGCCATGCTCGGTGCGTGCGCCGCCTTTTGGCCCTACAATCACGCCGTACGTTTAAAAACTTTCCTAGGCGATAGCGGCAGTATGATGCTGGGGTTTCTCTTAGCGGCCCTCTCCTGCGGTATGGGATATAGCGAACATTCTTCTTTAGGATTTTTGACACCTTTGTTTATTTTGGCTGTACCTCTTTTTGATACTGCTTTTGTGGCTGTTATTCGCGCCTTGCAAGGCAAAAATCCCTTTAAAGGCAGCCCCGACCATGCCGCCCTGCGTTTGCGCCAAAAAGGCTTTTCACCCACCCATGTGTTAGTTTTATTTTCGCTTTTGGGCATAGCATTTAACGTCTTGGCTTTCATCGTTTCTAAATCCGCCACGCTCACCATTTCCTGCATTAGCGGCTTTTCCGTTTTCTTATTTCTAATTATTTCCCTGTTTTTGGCCAAAATAAAGGTTCACTCATGAAAACCCCCAATGTAATTCAAACCGATATTTTGATCTTAGGCGGAGGTTTAACCGGCCTGAGTACGGCTTTTCATTTAGAGAAAGCGGGATTTACAGATTATCTGCTTGTAGAGAAAAATGATTTTTTCGGCGGTCTGGCAGCCGGCACACAACAACAGGGCTTCACCTTTGACTATTCAGGGCATCTTTTACATTTAAGAGACCCTTATACTCTTAAGTGGATGCGCTCTTTGCTAAAAGGTAATTTAAATAAAATAAAAAGACAGGCTTTTATTGATTTTGACGGGAAAAGGGTGCCTTTTCCTTTCCAAGCCAATTTATGGGCTTTGCCTGATTCTGTGCGGCAAGAATGCTTGCAAGGGGCATTACAAGCCCTACAAAACAAAAACAACAAACCAAAGACTTTTGAAGATTGGTGTTTACGTGCGTTCGGTCGGGGTATTTACTGCCATTTTATGCGGCCTTATAACCGTAAACTTTGGCAAACCGATCCCAAAGAAATGACGTGGGATTGGTGTGGCTCTTTTGTACCGGAGCCGGATATAGATCAAATCCAACGCGGAGCGCAAAAAAAACAAAAGCAATCTTTCGGGTATAACAGTTATTTTTATTACCCTAAACATGGCGGATGCGCGGCGGTACCGGATGCATTGGCAGAAAAAATACCCAACACATGGTTAAAAGCGAAAGTAAAAAAAATAGATTTCAAACGCCAAGAGGCCCACATTAACGGACAAATCATTTCTTTTAAGCGGTTAGTCAGCACGATACCTTTAAAAGAACTCATTAAAATAAGCACCGCGCCAGCCACCCTAAAAGCAGAAGCACGCAAACTCAAACACACCACCGTAAATGTGCTGAATTTTGCCGTTAACCGCGCCGTAGAGCCTTTTCATTGGTTGTATTTTCCACAAGAAAACGTGCCTTTTTACCGCGTAGGAATGCAGAGCAGTTTTTCTGTACACAATGCCCCTGCCGGCACCAGTTCTTTTTATGTAGAAACAGCTGAAAAAATACGCAATTACGAAGAAATGGAAAAAGCCATTTTTCAGGCCCTTATCCAAAAAGGTATAATAAATAGACAGGATAAAATCCTTCTTTCTTTCTGGCAGACTTTGCCCGTAGCATACAGTATATATGACAAAAACAGGGCTTCTGCCGTCAATAAAATTTTACATTGGCTATCCAAGCACCATTGTTTCTGCGGCGGACGGTATGGACTGTGGGAATATTCTTTTATGGAGCGTAGCCTTTTGCAAGGGCGGGAAATAGCCCAAAAACTGTTATAATAAAATGATGAAAATACTCGTTTTTGGGGGTAGTTTTGACCCCGTACATAAAGGACATATTGCCGTACTTAAAAAAGCACTACGAGTGGTCAAACCAGATGTGGCCCACGTCGTGCCGGCATATCATTCCCCTTTTAAAGACAAATCCCCCACTCCCTTTAAACTGCGCATGCAAATGGCTAAAGCAGCCTTTGGCCCATTGGCCGATAACATAGTCTTTGATGATTATGAACTTAAATGTGGCGGCAAAACCTATTCTTATCAGTTGGTAGAATATCTGCTGAAACGCTATAAAAACGCCGAAATATATTTATTGGTCGGTACTGATTGCTTAAACGATTTGCATAAATGGAAAAATGCACCCTATATTTTTCAAAATGCTACCGTTGTAGGCGGCAGACGGCGTGGTTTTAGCGAACACAAAGCCGATTTTAAACATATTTTTCTACCGGGAAGTTTCCCTAAAATGTCTTCTACGCGCGCCAGAGCCCATATTTTGGCCAGCGGCACTATACCGGAAGACAAGATCCCTCCTGCTGTCGGAAAAGTGATTTTAAAACATGATTTATACGGTTTGGCCGTACACCGCTGGTTAAAAGCCCACTTAAAGCCTAACCGCTATTTACATTCCGTCAACGTGGCAGAACTGTGTGCCATCTTAAGCGACATCTATGATGTACCTATAGAAAAAGCCATACAAGCAGGTATTTTGCACGATGCCGGGAAAGGATTTTCCGGTGAAGAACTGATTAAAATTTGCAAAACTCATAAATTAAAAGTGCCCTTTTTTGAGGATATTTGCCGCTTTGAGCCGCTTTTGTTGCACTCGTACGTATCGGCTTGGATTGCAAAAAAAGAATTTGGCGTCAAAGATAAAGAAGTTTTAGACGCCATCAAAGAACATACGTTGGGAAGATTGGAAATGACGACGCTAAGCAAAATGTTATTCGTGGCTGATATTTCCTCCAAAGACCGCAAATATAAAGATGCTTTTGTCATTCGTACTTTGGCGGCGCAAGATTTAGAGAAAGCCCTTCTGTATGCCGCTAACCGCAAACTATGGTTTACCATTGACAGTCAAAAATGGCTCTGTCCGCTTGGGATTGAATTATGGAATCACCTCGTAAAATGCGCCAACTAACCGGCAAAGTTTTACTTTTTGCCTTGCTGGCCCTGACGGGGTGGGCTTTTTATGTGCAGTTATCCTCCGCCACTGTTTCTGCTTTGGCAAACAAACAGGACACCACTTTACATATGGCTATTTTGACTCAACCGGGCATGACGCTTTCTTTCAATCCATCTTCTCGCAAAATAGTTTTAAATACCGTCAAACGTAAAAAATTACCTAAAGACATAAAAGACAATGCCAAAGATTTGCTGGAACAAGCCGGTATTAAAGCGGGGCCTTTGCGTTATTACATGCCGAAAACAGTTAAACGAGACGATTATTGGGAGCAATTTAAATATATCCTCTCCGCTTGGCATTATAACCCGATGTTAATAGGCCAATTTATAGGGAACTATTTAACAGCATTACACGATAAAAGAACCAATCTCACCCCTGCCGAATTTTTACTTTTTTCAATGGCGGCCACGCGTTTGGAAATTACCGATTTTACGGTCCGAGATGTAGCCGACAACAAGAAGAAAAAGAAAAAATCCGTCGCCAAAACACAAGCCCCCAAAGACTATATTCCGGAACCGGTGGAAGATTTGGCCCCATTGGCGGTCAAAGATAGGCCGTTGTTGGTAGAGGTGTTAAATGCATCCGGTGTCAAAGGGGCTGCGTTGGAACTCACCCAATACTTACGAGAAAAAAATCAAAAAGGACTTTTATTTGTAGATGTGTTAAATTATGAAAATTTTCCCGGTGGTGAACTAAAAGACAAAAGTTATATTGTAGATTACACAGGAAGATTGAGCCAGGTAAAGCAGCTCAGTACGGCTATCGGTTTAAATAATGAAATCATTGCTGAGAAGCAAGGTAATGCTATTTGCGATGTACGTATCATCATCGGAAAGGATTTCAGACAGCCAATTTAGCCAACAATCTATTTTA
Source organism: Elusimicrobiaceae bacterium (assembly GCA_017520185.1). NCBI lineage: Bacteria > Pseudomonadati > Elusimicrobiota > Elusimicrobia > Elusimicrobiales > Elusimicrobiaceae > Elusimicrobiaceae bacterium. The sequence continues at coordinate 60,964 of JAFXGO010000029.1, forward strand.
ACCAATCTGCAAAAACCTCCGATTTTAAAAATCGGAGGTTTTTTATCACTAAAGATTATACCGATTACTACCATTAATCAAATTGGTAAAAGTTCCCCCATACTCAGACATAGTCTGTTTGCCAATTCATCATTTTTATCAGCCCAACATTGCCTGGTAGTAGCAGGCGGTTTAGCATAGTAAGACGCATTAGGTTTATTCATAGAGCAATAAACGGTGGGAACCAAATTTCCATCTCCGTCCGTCTGCGTATCATTTACAAAGCACGTAAAATCTTCACTCCAACACCAGCGCCCTCCTTCCAGAATAGAGCAACCGGTCGGCTCCAGTGCCAATTCATTTAAATCTACACTATATTTACCGTTTTCCAAAAAGTAAATTTCTTGTGCTTTGCGAATAGTTTCGGCAGAAATAACGGCTTGGGTAAAACGAGATTTAGCAACCGCCAAATTATATTGTGGCAGTGCCACAGCAGATAATATACCGATGATCAACACCACTACCAACAGTTCTATCAGTGTAAAGCCTTTATTATCTCGGATTTGTTTCATTTTCATTACCCATTTTGTTAAGTTTTCGCACAGATAAAGTTTAATAAAAAAAAAACTAAATCAAGGTTTTTCTTTTTCCATTGAAAAAATACATTTTATAATCAAACAAAACGATTAAAATCAAAATAATATCCAGAATAGACTTTATCAAAAATGAGGGTTAGTCTCTCCGACGAAAAAAGATAAAAATCTAATTAATTTTCCGGCTTGTTAGGGGCCAAAAACATCTTTTATAATAAGAGTATAGAAAGTAGGATATAGATTTACCAAAAGTCCCCGACGTATTACAGATTTTCGTTCCTGCAAGGGAACTGCCATGGGGGATAAATGGGGAAAACAGGGGAAATATGAGTTTCCGTGATGAGGAGAAACTGGTATTTTTCCCTGTTTTTTTATATCTAAAAATTCCAACAAAAAACCCCATCACAAAAGATGGGGTTTTGGTTTAAAACATTTTATTTCTTTTTAGCTGCTTTTTTGGCTGGTTTTTTGACGGCCGTTTTTTTAACGGCAGCTTTTTTTACAGTCACTTTTTTAGCAGCCGGTTTTTTGGCTACGGCTTTTTTAGCACAGGCCTTTTTAGCACAGGCCTTTTTGGCCACCGGTTTTTTAATAGCGGCTTTTTTTACAGTCACTTTTTTGGCCGGTTTTTTGGCTACAGCTTTTTTAGCGCAGGCTTTTTTGGCACAAACTTTTTTAGCGCAGGCTTTTTTCACAGCCGGTTTTTTAACGGCAGCTTTTTTTACGGTCACTTTTTTGGCAGCCGGTTTTTTAGCTACGGCTTTTTTTACGGTTTTTTTAACGGCCATTTTCTTCTCCTAAGATAATTAGTTTTAACCTCATAAAAATAATACCACAAAAACTTTTTAAAATGCAACTTTTTTCCGTCTGAAAAAATCTTTTTTAAAAATTCAAGTCCCCTTATTTTTTCATCGTTGTTATTTGTTTTTAAAATTATTTCGACGAGAAAAAAATTTTTTACACAAAAAAAATACTCACTATTTTTATTTTTCAATCAAACAAAAAAACGCGAAAATATTTTCGCGTTTTTTAAAGTTAGCTTAACCTAATTTTATCTTTTAAGCATCTTTTCTGCAGTAGCCACCTTAGATATTTGAGCTGCTTTTAAACCACTTTTTTTTGTTAGCAGAGAAATGATTTCCATAAAATCTTCCATTTTCCCCTCCTTCAGTTCCAACTCAATCTCTCGGCAGGGCAATGTGTCTGCTGCGGCATAAATACAGTAGCGGTCCAACGCGGCTTGGCATTGAGAAGATTTATAAGCAAATTCATAAATTTGGCGATCGTTTTTTATTTCAAATTTTACCCATAAATCCGTCAATTTTATGCCCTCCCATTCTTTTTTCTTTTTCAGTTCACTTAGGGCTTGATTCACATCTTGTACTGGTGGCAAAGGAAGCGTCAATTCCTTACGGCAAGCCAAGCCATCTGTCAAACAAGTACGCGTTTTAAGCGTTGCCTCCCAAGAGTTGTCCATCTGACGAATACGCAAGGCCACTTTTTCAGCAGACAAAGTGCCGGTTGAATTTTCTAGATAAGCATCAGAAATTTTCACTTCTTTAAGTGCAGGCACAACCCCTAACACAGATGTTAAAGCCGATAAAAAGCTTTCAAAATCTTGCTCCGTTTCTACGGTCCATTTAAATTCTCGTTCTATAGATCTCATGTAATTAGTGTAGCAAAATCAGGCGGGGCCTTTCTTTAAAAAAGTATAATATATTTTATGAAGAAACTCAGACAACCAACCTCTTTAAAATGTTTTGCCTGCGGACGGGAAAATCCGTTTGGGCTAAAAATGGAATGGTTTAATAATTACGACGAAAACCGCATTGAAGCCGATTTTACGTTGAGCGATAATTATTGCTCTTATCCAGGCGTCGTACATGGTGGCATCGTGGCCACTATTTTAGACGAAACAGCAGGTCGTGCGGTACTTTTATCCAACGACTTTAACCGCTTAATGGTGACCCTCAAATTAGAAGTAGTGTATAAAAAAGTGACTCCCACTAACACCCCCCTCAAGGCCATTGGACGCGTCATTAAAAACGGAACGGGGCGCGCGCAAGTAGAAGGAGAAATCTTGCTTCCCGATGGCAGTGTGAGTGCAAAATGCAGCGCACTTTTATACAAAATGCCGCAAGAAGTAATGGACAACTGGGGCAGCGAAGCCGAAGAATGGGCCCGCACCACTCCCAAAGTGGAAGAGGAAATTGCATCTGAAAAAGAATAAATCTTTGCACGCAATACATTTATTTGCTATAATAAATGTAGACGGATCGGTAGCTTAGTTGGTAGAGCGCCTGCTTTACACGCAGGAGGTCAGGGGTTCGAGTCCCTTCCGGTCCACCATTTGATAAGGCACTTCTTACGAAGTGCCTTTTTTGTTGCCTGCTTAATGGGTTCCCCGTCGGTGTTTAACCGATTTTCTTATCTATCCCCGTCTTGGAGAACTTTTTGGTAGGAAAGAAAAAGGCCCCTAACTGGCCTTTTTCTCTAACCGCCGAATTTGCAGGATCTAAATTCGACTCAAACTCCCCCCTTTTCTGTCGTTTAATTTCTGGCATCAAACCAAGCATTAAAAACAAAAAATCACTATTTCTTTTACCTCATATCGTCTATCAGTTTTAATAAATCATCCACTGTTTTACAATCATGCAAAGACCCTGAAAGGAATTTATCTAACAGTATTTTTTCTTTTTCCTCTGCAGAGAGATACGGATTATTTTGGATATTTTGAAAAACAGGATCTATACCATTTTTAAAACCTATACCTAACCCTAATACTACTCCTTGCCAAAAAGTTAATTTTTCAAGCATTTCCCCTCCTATTTTACCAACTCATCACTAATCAGTTCTGCTTGTTCCAGCACGCGGTCAATAGCGCCTTGTTGTTGGTCGGGCGGATAGTTATATTTGCGTAAAATCCGTTTCACCTGTAGCATAATACCGGCCTTCACACTTTCCCGTTTACTCCAATCCACCTTCACGGAAGAACGCAAATAATTGGTTAATTCTTGCGCAATTTGCTTCAGTACCGCATCGCCCAACTCCCGCACGGAGGACTCATTCTCTTCTAAAGCATTATAAAAAGCCAGTTCCTTCTCGCTCAGTCCCAAACTTTCCCCTTGGCGTGTGGCCGCATTTGTCTCTTTGGCCAAATCAATTAAAGCCTCTATAACTTGGTAGGTTTCCAGAGCGCCGTTATTATACTTATTTACAATTTCCTTTAATTTTTCGGAATATTTTTTCATTTGAGCCAAATTGAGTCTGAACTTACTACGGATTTCCCCCTCTATGAGCCGTTTCAATAACTCCGCCGCCAAATCCTTTTGTTTCATAGTACGGATTTTCGCCAAAAACTTTTCATCGACAAGGGATAAATTCGGCTTTTCCATGCCGATTTGCTCAAAAATATCCACAGGGTGATCCGTAGACACCGCCTGAGCCACCAAAGTTCCTATTAAACTGGCTAAATCCTTCTTGTTGGATTTATTTTCTCCTTCCGGCTTTTTATTCATGGCCGTTCTTATCAAGCAGAAAAAAGCCAATTCTTCCGTCAAGGCTGCCGCCTTGGGCAAACTTTGGCACAATCCATAGGCCTTTTGAGCAGCTAACACATTATCGGAAAAATCACTTTGAGCAGTTTCGCGATTTACGGCATGAGACAAAATAAAGTTCCACGCTTCGGGCAATAATTCATATGCCTTCGTTCTAAACTCGTTATAATCAAATCCGCTCAGGAACCCTCGGCACACGTCCATATAAGCCAGCAATTGCTCGTATGCCCGCTCAATATCTGCAGCCACCTCACCCCGCCCACCACCGCGGGTATAATCGCGTACGGCTTCTTCCAAACTACGCGCCATGCCAATATAGTCCACCACCAAGCCCGCTGGCTTATCCTTAAACACACGATTCACACGGCTGATGGCTTGTATCAAGTTATGCGCGCGGATTGGTTTATCTATATACATAGTATGCAGACTAGGCACATCAAACCCTGTCAGCCACATATCACACACGATTACCAATTTTAACGGGTCTTGCGGGTCTTTCATGCGGTTTTCTATGGCTTTTTCCACCTGTTCATTGTATAGATGCGGTTGAAAATTTTGCGGATCAGCAGCAGACCCCGTCATAATCACTTTGATAGCCCCCTTGGTTGGGTCGGCATTGTGCCAATTTGGGCGCACTTTTACGATTTCTTCATATAAGCGCACGGCAATATCGCGGCTCATACATACAATCATTGCTTTTCCGTCCAAAGATTCCAAGCGCTTTTCGAAGTGTTCCACTAAATCTAAAGCCAATACTCTCAATCTTTCGGGAAGCCCCGCTAATTTTTCCACCGTCAACCAACGCATCTGTGCCTTTTCCGCATCGGACAGATCTTCCGCCAATCGGTTCACTTCTTCATCAAAATGTTTTAGTAATACTTCGCGCGTGTTTAGCTGAATATGCCGCGCCTCATAGTATATCGGCACGGTGGCGCCGTCGCGGATAGCGTCTTGCATATCATACACATCTACATAGGGTCCAAAGACGGCTTGTGTATCTCGGTCCCCTTCGGATACAGGCGTCCCCGTAAAACCTACAAAGCACGCATTGGGCAGGCCATCACGCAAATATTTAGCATAGCCGTATTTTAATTTGCCGGAGCGGAAATTCGCCCCGAATCCGTACTGCGTTCGGTGGGCTTCGTCCGAAATTACCACAATGTTTTTTCTATCGGACAAAACAGGAAAAACATCTTCCCCATTTTCGGGCAGGAACTTTTGCATGGTGGTAAAAATCACACCACCGCTCGGGCGGTTTTTAAGGAGTTCCTGCATTTCTTCGCGGCTTTTGGCGGGCACAGGGGATAACTGCGGCGCACAACGTGCAAAAGTGCCCGAAAGTTGAGTGTCTAAATCGTTGCGGTCGGTTATCAGCACAATAGTTGGATTGTTCATTTCGGGCGAGCGCATAATTTTATGCGCCACACATACCATAGATAAACTCTTACCTGAGCCCGTCGTATGCCAGATAACTCCACCCTTATTACTGCCGCTTTGGACGGCTCGCAAAATGCTTTCCGCCGTTTTTCGTCCGGCGAAAAATTGATGATACCCCGCTATCTTTTTAATGGTCTGTGCTTCTTCTTTTTCAAACACAACGAAGAATTGCAAATAATCTAAGAGTTGCTCTTTATCAAAAAACCCTTTAATCAAAATTTCCGCTTCATGCTCGGTGGGGTTATCCCGCTTTTCCCCATGCAAGGTGCGCCACGGCATATAGCGCTCCTCTCGGGCGGACACGGAACCGATACGCGCCACGATTCCGTCAGAAATAATACATGCCAAATTATAGTCAAATAAGTCGGGAATATCCGTTTTGTAGGTTTGGATTTGGTTATAGGCGGCGGTAGTGTCCGTTTTTTCGTTGGCGGGGTTTTTGAGTTCCAATAGAGCTATGGGAAGCCCATTCAAAAATACCACGATATCGGGCCGACGGGTGTTCATGTTGCCTTGGATAGAAAATTGGTTGATAGCCAAAAACTCGTTATTTTCGGGATTAGTAAAATCTACTATTTTTACGTCGGTGGCGGTATCTTCCCCCGTGGCGGTTTTGTGGCAAACTTTTATTCCGTCTGTCAGATAATGGTAAATGGTTTCATTGCGGGCGATAAGGGTGGCTTCGGACGGATTAACCAAAAGTTGGTAGGCCTCGTCCAACACCGCTTGCGCTACACCCGGGTTTAAGCGAACAAGAGCATTTTTAATATTTTGCGGCAAGACAACTTGGCGCACGTCCTCCCGCAAAGGGCTTACACCTTCCGGCAGAATATCCGGCCCATAAGCGGTTTGATAGCCGATTTGCCTAAAATACTCCATACAATAATTTTCAAGGTCTTGTTCGTTGATTAGGTTCTTCATTTTTCATTATTTCCAACACAGCTTTGATTAAATCATGTGGAACTTCCTGCCAACTAGCTCTTTTAATGCTTCTCTGCAGGGTTAGCCAATTTTCTAATTTATATTCATTTACTGCTTTTTCTATATAATGTTTAATTTCCTTATTTGAAATGGCATGATAAGAAATTTTTACAATTCTGATACATTGTTTTTTATAAGAAAATGCAGAGACATTATGCAAATGCCAATTATACGTTATCTCGGCAACAAGTCTGCTTAATATTTCCAAGCCCAAGTATTTATCGGCTAGGTTTATATCTTCATCAGAAAATCCTACTTTTTTTAATCCTTTAACAATAACAGGTTCAAGAATTTTCGCTGTTAATAACAATTCATATTCATCTAATGTGAGTTGTACGGCCATATTTTTCCTTTACACTCTGATTTTTCCGGAGATGAGGGGTGGTAAAAGCGTGTCGCGTAACTCCGTCAATGTTTGTATTTGTTTTAAATTGCTTCTAATTTTTACAAAATATATCTCAATAATTCCTTGAAATTGTCTGACAAAATCTTCTGTTGCCATGCAGACAGGGATGCTGTTCATATTCTTTTGATTCAATTTGGCTTGTACCGCTCCTGTGACGTAGGGTTGTATTTGTACATCACTTAAAAACAGATACAAAAATTCTGTACCAACTGGAGCTTTTCCTTGTAACACATGTGCATGATTATTTACCCATATTTTTCCAAAAACATATTGCAGAAAGGGCGTCCCTTCGGGTTTGACAACAGAACCGTCCTCTCCTAACAACAAATATATTCCATCGAAGAGAAAATCATCGACATGATCCATTATCGATGTTGCACCATAGTAAGGATAATTTCCTTGCCGTTCAGCACGTTCTCTATTGGATAATGGAATACGTTTAGAATCATAACATGTTGAAATATCTCCCAATGTTTTTACTTGCCAGCCGAGAGGGATGAGGCCGAGAGAGGAGTTTTCAAAATCGGACGGGAATAAATCGTAAAGTTCGTCGGTTAAGTGATACTCACGTATGATATCGGCTTTGGGGAGGCCTTTTTGTTTGGCGTGGACGACGTCAAAATCCACAAACCAACTCTTAAAGATGGCCTTTGCCATATCTTCTAGCGTTTTATTTTGCTTTTGCAGCAGTTCAATCTTATCATCCAACGCCCCCAATATCCCCGCAATCCTCTTCTGTTCCTCCACCGGCGGCAATAAAATATCATAATTCAACACATTAGAAGATTGGATGCGTTGATGACTATTAGAAGTCCCCGTAGCACATCCAATCATTGCATCTGTAAAGAAGGGGCTTGTTAAAATATAAAATAGAAAAGCTTGTTCAATCTTGTTTGCATAAATGGGCAAAAATTCCGTAGAACAGATCGTATTTTCTTTTAAACTAGAACCTAATTTCCATACCCTTTTAAATTTTATATTTAATTTGTTGTATAAAATGGCATTCGGTTCCACCAATAATTTATTGCTTTTGATGTCTTCTCCTTTAACGTATTCAGGTGTTTTCTCCATATCAAAAGCGGGTAAACTATATAAAGTGTACCTCATTCCAACTTCAGGAGAAATGGAACGCTTTTTAATAGTACAAATATCCTCTAATTTACACTTTTTCCAATCACTTTTTTGCATTTTTCTTTTTTAACTTTTGATATACTTTCTTTGATAGTTCTTCATCTTCTTTAAATTCTTTAAATAACGGCCAATTCTCCCACTCATCTAATCTCAATTTAGCTTTTGAGATTAATTGACAGAACTTTCTCTTATCGTTTTTTAAGACAGCAAAAGCCAGTTGAAATATTGGTTGCAGATGCGAGGTCTTGATTTTATTTAATTCTTTTTCGTATTCTTTTTGCATTCCAGAATATTTCAACGCCAACAAATAATTAACTTGAGATTCTGTTTCTAATTCCCCATCAATAAAATCTATTTTTTTACAACTATTAAAATATTTTAATACTAAAGAATATTTTTCTTTTTTTAGCAATTCAAAAACATCTTCTTCCAAAATCCAATGAAGAGCTTTTACGTTTTTCATATTTACAGATAAATAAGTTAATAAGATCAACCCAAAAACATAAATTTCATTATACACTTCATCAAAGTATGAATCTGTTATTTTTAATTCTGTTCCTATGGGAATATTTTTGCCACTTTCTCGAATATATTTTTGATTTACTTTTCCTTCGTTGTGAATCAAAATATTTCTTCTCTTATCGGCTTCATTAATTAAGTCCAAATCAGACGACAGGTCTTGATCTTTTATTCCTAGTATTTTAAGGACTAGTTTTACCTGTTCTTGCCAATTTTTATAAATAAGGCCATCGACATATCCTTCCACTACCAATTTTTTAAGTTCTTCGATATCTGATGAAACATTTAGGTCGGTAATAGAAACTTTAACTTCTTTATCTTGTAAGGCTTCCCAATGTTGGTAATAATATACTTTTAAAACATCTTTCATCAGGAATTCCAAATAACTAATCAAAATCAAGAAACTACTTTTTTTCAAGAGCGATAGACTTGGTGATATTTTACGCAACGCAGCAAAATGTTCTTCTATGATTTGGATTTCTTCACTTGTTAATTTAGATTTTGCCAATATTTGTCTGCCTGCAACTTCTTTCCCTTTCTGATCAAATAGTTTATCTACAATTGGAGCCTGCTTTTTTATATCGTCAATCATTGGATTGAGAATTTGCATAAATTGTAAAATAGCCTTCATATTTCGGCTAAATCCAGTTACTATGTAAGGGACTTCTTTGATACATGAATTCTTTCCTTTTACTTTTTTCTCTGATTTTTGAGTCATATTTTTTATCTCCACCCTAATTTAGCCAAATTCTCTTTAATCTGGGTGTCTAACTCTGCACTTTGAGTCATTTGGTCTTGTAAATCTTTGGTCAGCCGTGCCATTTTGGCGGCAAAGGCCTCGTCATCTTCGGCAGTATCGGCTACGCCTACATAGCGGCCAGGGGTGAGTACATAGTCATTGGCTTTAATTTCGGCTAGTGTGGCGGACTTGCAAAAGCCCTTTACGTCCGCGTATTTCTTGCCTTTGGGGGCAAATTCATCACCGCGCCAGGAGTGATAAGTATCCGCAATTTGGGCAATATCCGCATCTGTAAATTCGCGCCGTGTTCTATCGGCCATGAAACCTAAGTTGCGCGCGTCAATAAACAGCACTTCGCCTTTGCGCTTTTTCTGCTTGCGCAAGAACCACAAACACACCGGAATTTGCGTATTAAAGAATAACTGCCCCGGCAAGGCCACCATACATTCCACCAAATCGTTTTCCAGCAGGCGCGCACGGATTTCTCCCTCGCCGCCTGTATTGGAACTCATAGAGCCGTTGGCAAGCACCGTCCCCATGACCCCTGTGGGCGCCAAGTGCGCGAGCATATGCTGAATCCACGCATAGTTGGCATTACCCGCAGGCGGAATACCATACTGCCAACGGGCATCTTTTTCCAACTTTTCACCGCCCCAATCGGAAATGTTGAACGGCGGGTTTGCCAAAATGTAATCGGCGCGTAAATTGGGGTGTTGGTCATTATGGAAGGTGTCGGCCGGCTCTTTGCCCAGGTCAAACTCTATCCCACGAATAGCCAAGTTCATCGCCGCCAAACGCCACGTGGTGGGGTTGCTTTCCTGTCCGTAAATAGACAGGTTGCCTGTACCTTGGTGGAGCTTTACAAAGCGGCCGCTCTGCACAAACATTCCCCCCGAACCACAACAGGGGTCATAAACTTTGGTATTTTCGCGCGGAGCCATAATGGCCACCATAGTTTTAACGACGGAGACCGCCGTGTAGAATTGGCCGCCGCGTTTGCCTTCGGCATCGGCAAACATACCTAAAAAATATTCGTACACTTCGCCCAACGTATCGGGCGCGGTTTGGCCGTCTTCAAAGCCAATGGTGGAAATAGTATTGATTAAATCTGCCAAGCGGCCTTGCGGCAAGGAAAGGCGCGCGTAGTTTTTATTCAAAATGTTTTTGAGTTTTGGGTTTTCTTTTTCAATGGATAACATGGCATCGTCAATGAGTTTGCCGATGTTGGGCTGTGGGGCATTGTTACGCAGAAACTCCCAGCGCGCTTCCTGCGGCACCCAAAAGGCATTGTGCTGGGCGGCATAGGCACGCATATCTTCTTCCATATATTGCGGGTTTTGGCGGTAGTATTCGTCTTCCTGCATGGTGGTGCGCAAGGTGGAGAAAGAATCGGAAATGTATTTTAAGAAAATAAGCCCGAGAACGACGTGTTTATATTCGGCAGCGTCCATGTTGGAGCGGAGTTGGTCGGCGGTTTTCCAAAGTTTTTGTTTTGTGGCGTTATCCATGATAAATTCCTATATAAAAAGGGGTATATTCCTACTATACAAAATAGGAAGTAGTGCTTCAATATTTGTTACACTTTGATTAGATATGGCGCCATTAGGGCCTTTGCGTATGTGCAAGTCATACCCATATCAACGGAACTTATGGGGTAGGCTTTGCCTTTCAATAGATATTATCTAGCCTGATAAGTTCCTTTTTCTTTATATCAGGCATATTTCTTCCCTGTTAATAGTTTTAGAGAATTTGCGCGATATTCCCAATATATCTGCGACGAGGGATTTTACGGTGCATATACTGCAAAATCCAAAAACTAACGAATTTTTATCTATAATTCCCTGCTAATTGCCTGATAAACAGGGAGTTTCTATGTACGCGTACGGGAGAGGTAATTTCATCACGCACCACAGCCCCACCATTTGATAAGGCACTTCTTACGAAGTGCCTTTTTTGTTGTGTGCTGAACGGGTCCCTCGTCAGGGTTTGAGCGGTTTTCTTATCTATCCCCATCTTGGAGATTTTTTTGGTAGAAAAGAAAAAGGCCACTAACTGGCCTTTTTCTCTAATGTGGAAAATGTGAGGATCGGAATTATTTGATCTTGTACCGCCAATAATACCCTCCAGCTAGAGCTCTCTGTCCTTTACAAACCATACAAATATTAGCATGATTAATCTTTAACTTTCTTGAGGCTTCAGAAAGAGAAATAAAAGTAGCTATTACTTTTTTTGTTTTTGGATCTAACATTTCTATAGCCTTTCGCTTAACAGCAGTAACTTTCTCAACGCCACATTTAGGGCATCCCGTTCCTCTTACTCTATGGTCGATAGTTGCTTCCCATTCCTGACTACATTTTTTACATTTCCACCAAACCTTTGCGGTTGAGCCTAAAGTAAACATATTGGGCATAAGGGTCTTATTCTTTGTTGGATGCCATTCTTCAACCAAATCCTGTCTTAAGTCATTTAAAGAGTCCTTCTTGAGAGATACCAAATACTTGCGGATTTCATATTTATCTCTTTCCGTGTTGACATCAATTTTGGCACAAAAAGTATGACTTTGTAATAAACTGCTATGTTTTAGATGATTAAGTAATATGAGAATAAGTTTATCTAATGCTTTTTTACTTTTATCTAGGTTGGGAACATGTAACAATAAATCATAAGAACATTTTTTTACTATATTCTCTTCTTTTTCTCCTTCTCTCAAGCGAACTAATTTAATACCGTGTTCTTGACAAATATGATATTTTCTTAATTCTCTCCTATTTTTCTCAGATTTATGATAATAAACCCCATCATATTCTATTCCAAGTTTTAATTGAGGAATATAAATATCTAATTCCATTCCATTCGTAAAAATATCTTTATATCTATTGATCGCATCTGGATAAATTTTTTTAAGATAAAAGAAAACTGCCTGTTCTGCAAAAGATGTTTGCCGTCCTTCATTGCAAACAGGACACCCTGTTCCATTACTTCTATGATTAATCGTTGCTTGATATTCATGACCTTTCGGGCAAATCCACCAAACCTTTTTAGACATACCATGGGAAACATTAGAAGGCTTTAAATTCCCATTTTTTTGGAAGTTCCATTCTTTTGCAAGGGCAGGATGAGTTGTAGCTAAATCATTTTTTCCAAATATTACTACTTGATTAGAACACAAAGGACATCCTCTTTTTAATAAATTACGGTTAGATATTTTAGCACGCCACTCATAACCACACTTATGACATATCCACCAAGCATACTTATTGCTAGACGGAGTAAAATCTTTAGGAGTAAAATTTCCATTTTTATGGGGATGCCATTCTTTAATCAATAAAGAATCTTTTATACATCCTTTTTTTTGAAGAAAAGTTTGTTGGCGAGCATTTTTTATTTTTTCTATTGCACAAATAGGGCAGCCCGTTCCTCCAAGTGTCCTATTGCGCACTTGTGTTTGCCAACTATGTCCACAAACAGAGCAGATCCACCAAACTTTCCTCGTAGAAGTTGCTACAACATCCACAGGAAGTAAAGATATATTCAGTTCTTTATTCCATTCTTCTGCTATATTTGGGAAATTAGACTGTAAATCATTAAACCCAACTAATACCTGATGATTTGAGCAAATAGAACAACCTAGACCTACAGACCTATTATATATCGTAGCCTGATATTTATGACCTTTAGGGCATTTCCACCACACTTTTTTATTGCTTCCTTGAGACAGGTCAGCAGGATTTAAAGTGTTTTTCTTATAATCCCATTCTTTCATTAATTTTGGATTATCGATTAGTTTCATAGGTAAAAATATTTTATCACATTCTTTCTATCTCCACTCCCTTTCCTGCCGTTCGAAATCAGTTTCCCCCTCGGCGAGATTCATGAGTTCCCGCAAGGTCATATTGCGCGGATTATTATATTCCAAAATATCGGCCACTATCTTGGGAGATAAATAACACAAATTCAAATACCTAGAAAACGTATGCTTTCGTATTGCTATTTTAATTTTGAAGTTTATTAAAAAGCTCTTTAATTTCCGCGATTCTTTCCTTGGCCATGTCTTGATCTTTAAAAGAATCCGTCACGCATTTTTCCAAATGGGTGGATAAAATATTTTTTTCCACAGACACAATAGCAGAACGCACCGCTTTTAATTGAATTAAAATTTCGGGGCAATATCTCTGCTCTTCTATCATTTTTTTAATACCTTCCAACTGACCGATAATTCTATTTAATCTAGGAAGTTCAGCTTTGTGACAAGGGTGTTGAGTGGGCATAAGATCCTCTTTTTTGTAAAATAGGTCCCCGAGCGTCATACTCGGGGACTTTTAGTTATATTATTTGCTATTTGTCGGCTTCGGACATTTGCAAGTAGTACCATCGCACTGGCAGTTATCGCCGCAGGTACAAGGGTCACAGGTGCATTTCGGATTTGAACATTTTGCCATATTTTCCTCCTTTATACCCCCTATGGGTATTTATTATATTATATACCCCTTGGGGGTATTTGTCAAGACCTTTTTAGCATCAACACACTTGACAAATATAACTATTTTATAGTATAATATAAAAATATAAAAGAAGTGCCTTCCTGTCGCAAAATTACATTTTTAATCACTATTTCTTTTTATGCCTGTGTCCCCTACCGCAGGCAATACTCTGCCGTACTCATTCTGCCGTATATTCTCATCTAAAAGGAGCTATTATGTTCAAACGCATCAGCACAAAACTTCCGCACCGCCAACACGGGCAAAATCGCCAAAAAAACTTCATCTATTACCCCTCAAAAGATGTTGAAATCAAAACCATGGAGTTGCCGCTTGATAAGCAGGAATCAGAAGAACTACACCCCCTACGCAGGCGATATTTAGAAAACCGTCTGCAACAAATTGCCCATCACGAAAGAAAACAAGCTATCCAAGACAAATTCACCACGCGCATGTATGGCAAACAAGATTATACCGAAGAAAAAAAGAATATTATGCAAGAGCTCTTACAAGCCAAGCAATCTCGCTCGAGCAATCATCAATATTTTGATGAAAGATTGGAAGATTTCACTGACGAGCAACAAGCCCAAGAAAAATATCCTCACACCCCTAAGGCAGTGGGGAAAGCAATCGCCCGTTATGAAAGGGAAAACCCCGAGGAATATCAAACATATATGGAAGAAATGGAAGAAAGAGAAAAAGCAAACAAAAAAACTTGGCAAACCGCCACTTTGGAAGAATGGAAGCGAAAAGATGCTGAATACCAACAAACTCAACCCTCTCATTGCAATACTGCATTGGGGAGTTTATTAAAAGAAAAGGGAATTGATTTACCCGCAAATAAATCTATGAATGATATAATAAACTTTATGGAAACTTCTGATGATTGGCAAAAGATTCCCCGTACGCAAAAAGGACTTTTGGATCATCAAACAGCCAACGATTTGGCTAAAAAAGGAGAAACAGTGGTCTTCGGATACAACAATCCCGAAGGACACGGGCATGGTGGAATGTTAACAGGAAATCCCACCATGTTTGAAAGTAAAAATTTCAAAGACAAGGAAGGTCATAAGATTGCTGTACCTGAGGTACAAGGAAGCATAGGCAAAGAAGAAATAACTACCAAACATTTGGGATATCATATTACATCAAACAAAGAACCTCACACGAACTATTATATTTACAAAGGAAACTATAGTAAAGATTCCCAAGAAACACAAAAAAATGAATAAAATTATTTGGACATTTATTTTTGTTTTCCTCTCCTGCATGCTTTTTGCGCAGGAGAGGGTAAATAGAGTTTCTGTAGGCAGTCAAACGGCAGTCTATTCACAAGGCCTGCCACAAACTGACGGCAGTTTGCTGATTGCCGAAGATTTCACTTATGCATCTGAGGGCATCTATTTTTATCCTGTGCCTAACGGAGATTTATATGTAGAAAACGGGGGTATTCTGCTTCGTTTTTCCCCCAAACAACCGGGGCTTGCTCTTATACAAGGCGTATGGAACGGATCTAACGAACAGTATATAGAAAAAGAATTAAAAGAATACGAATACCCTCATTTAGAGCATTACAATTTAACTTTGTACTGCAATACGGAAAAAACTCAATTTATCACCTTAAACAACAGTCACAAACCGGCTCCTTGTGAAGGGTGTGATTATGTGTCTCCTTATGCCGTAACATGGCATGACACGGTAAAAAAAGAAACAAAAATACTTCCGTTACCGGAAGATTTATCTCCTTATGCCTTTGGGCTGCCAAGGTATGCCTTGTGCAAAGATGATGTGTTTTATTACGAGCATACTGTTCGCAATGCAGATAAAAAAAGCAGTCAGTATTGGTGTAATGTCATCCGCGCCCATCATATTTCTACCGGGAAAGACGAGATTTTTGTTCCTTATCTTCCGGGACATTGTCAGGACGATTTACACGGTCCGATATCTATACCAGGTACAAATTATCTTCTCTATCAACGTTCCAACTCTGCACAAAAACAAACTCGTATTGAAATGAAAAAAGGATTAAAATGAAAAATATACTCATAGCCCTATTTGTTTTAAGTATCTTTCCATCCACTATATTCGCGGATCCTTTGCCTTTGAATCCATACGACAAAGATAATACAAAAATAAAGGCGCCTGTCTATTCACGTCTTCGTCCTTTTTACTATCCTCAAAAAGATAAAGACGGAGCTTATATATTAGCCGAAGCTACTACTTATAACGAAGGAACTGATTATTACATAATTGACGGATATTTGTATATGGAATTTATAAGTTTCTTTTTATATATTCCTTCAACAAAAACATTACCTAAACCGGAAATCATAGATTTTTGGGTGGATGGTGAAAAATATCTAGATTTTCGTAAACAAACATTAGATAAATTTCGCGTTCATCCGAATGATGGAGAAAACTATTCTATCTCTTGCGGAAAAGATAAATCTGTTAAATTTACTAAAAAAATTATCCCCTCAACATTAGGCGAGGAATCATCCTCATATTATCAAGTAACTTGGATTGATCATGATGTCGAATATCCGTTTACTTTAGAAGAATGTCCTGTTGATATTGATCATATGACCGAAAAATATTTTTCTTACTGCGATAACAATATACTTTATTACGACAGAAGTGAATTTTACAAGCAGGATGGAAAACCAAAATGGAAAGCTGGTATTTTCTTTTGCGATTTGAAAAACCGTACCCGTGGGATATATGCTTCTACCATAAACCACACATATCCTCATAATCCTATGGGAATTCCGGGGACGGATTGGATCATTTATGCTAAACAATTTGATGATGACGAGCATAAAGACCAAATCACTAATCAACTGGTCGTTAGAAAAAAGCTAACTCAAGAACAAGCTGACATAGCCGTCAAAGAATACCAAGAGTGGAAAAAAAGTTTACAACAAGAACAAACAAAAAAATGAAAAAAACATTCCTAGCTCTATTGTTTGTATTTTCTTTTGCAGCGACGTCTATTGCCAATGACACAGCCGGTACAATACTTCCCACCGGCGGGGTCGTGTTTGAAAAACAGGACGGGATAAAAATGAAAGTAGAAGCCCTTTATATCCGTCCGTACCAAATAGAAGTGAACTATCTTTTTGAAAATACAACGGATAAAGATATTAACACACAAATGTTTTTCCCTTTACCGCAAATGCCCGCCGTCAAAGAATATTTAGGTGATGAGGCACACGATTATAAATTTAAATTATGGGTTAACGGAAAGACGAAACCATATCAGACACATTGGACTGTCACCCAAAACGATAAAGATATTACAAACGACGTGTTTATCCTATTTTACCGTCCCGAAGAAGTTATTACGGATCAACAATTAGCCAAACGCATCCAAACCTTACAGGAAGAAACCCGTCAAAAATTACAGGATAAAAAAATTATTGAGTGGGGTTGGACATTGGATAGAGATAAAGGCGAAATACAAAATTGGAAAATACCGGACGATACAAATTGGAAAAAACAAATTTCCTATTCGTGGCAGCAAACTTTTCCGGCACACAAAACAGTATCTGTTCGGCATACCTATACTCCTACTGCCATTTATAATAATGTGGGCTTTCCCTTTTCCGAATGTATTAACAGGGAGAGTGAGCTGTATAAATCATTTGCCTATATACCGGAAAATGAAAATACATACTCCCTAGAGCATCTGCAGGCTCGTAATTACTTAGAATATATTCTTACAACCGCTAATAATTGGCAAGGGCCGATTGAAAGTTTCAATTTAATCGTGCAAAGTCCGTTCAAATCGGTCGGCTGTTTTGACGGAGAGGCATTTTACGGTGAGGAATATTATGCCGTTAATCGGCAAGACTATACCCCAGAGTGGGATTTATCTGCAGAATTTCTGGTAAATGGAGTATTACCCTTTAACCGTACACAAAAAAATATTCCTGTACTTTACCGCATAGACGGCCCTGCCAATTTGCGCGATAACCCCAATGGGAAAGTAATCGGCCAATTAGCAAACGACACCTATGTATGGGTTTGGCCTGAGGAGAAAAAAGGCAAATGGTACCCCGTCATGCAAAACCAAATAAAGGGCTACACGCACAAACAAAATTTGATAAAAGTGTTTTAATGGTATGTTTTTAACTATTGATAAGGCACTTCTTACAAAATGCCTTTTTATTGCTTAATTAACACGCTTTTTTATATATAATAATGCTATGAACAACTCACTTAAAAACCCATATTTTCAAGCAGTAGAAAACTTACTGCAAAAAATAGAACAAACCCAGAGCGACACTCTGGAAAAAGCCGCCCAAGCCATTGCCCTTTCTTTGGAAAAAAATGGTATTTTGCATACCTTTGGTTGCGGCCATAGTGGCAGTGTGACGGTAGATGCTTTTCACCGTAGTGGCTGTTTTGCAGCGGTGGATGCCATTTTGGATCCGGGCCTTATGTTTCAAAGCGGTGCTCATACAGGAACGGCTTTTGAGAGACTAGAAGGCTATAGCAAAGCGGTTTTGGCCAAGCATACGTTCCAACCGCAAGACATATTGCTCACCGTATCCAATTCAGGCAAAAATCCTGCCGGTATTGATGCGGTATTGTATGCCAAAGAACGCGGTGTCACCACCATTGTCATTACCGCAGCAGGCTCTCACCAAAAAAGTGCTTCCCGTCATTCCAGCGGAAAAATGCTGAAAGACGTAGGTGATATTGTGATAGACAATTGTTGCTCTGCCAATGAAACCTCCTTAGAAGTGGCCGGAGTAGATGTGGCACCTATTTCTACAGTGGCAGGGGTCAGCATTTTTCAGGCAATCCTTTTCCGCGCGGCTCAAATCATGGCGGAAAAAGGGTTGGAAATCCCCGTCTATCGCAGTAGTAATGCCGGCGGAGACGAGCATAACACCCGTTTGGCTGCTAAGTATGAAGGACGCATTAAATATTTAGATTAAAAATGTTTCCGAAAATCAAAACCCCCGAAGAACTCGGGGGTTTTTTAACCCCAAAAAATACCCCGCCTTTGGGGCGGGGTAAAATCCTAAGAATCAGCAATTAAGAACCAGTGGTACCACCACCGCTGGTCGGTTAATCAGTACATGCAGCTTCTGTACCATCGTTGCAGCAAGCACCAGTATTAGAAACGGTATCCGTACCGCAATAGTCGGCACATAAGGCTTTGTCTTCTTCTGTTGTTCCTGTGCAGGTGGTATGCGTACTTTGATACTTGCGAGTCAACACATAAGAGTATTGGCTGTTGCCCACGCGGGTAGCGGTGGCAGAACCACTACCATATGCATTAGTGGTTGAACCTAATGTAATTTCAAAACCGTTATTACAAGTGGTCGTAGCGCTCGCGCCCTCTCCAGAAGTGGTGCCACCTTTCGTACAGAAAGTAGCAGAAGCAGCATTGGTGGGGGATACGTCTAAGCCGGAGAACAATGCAGAATAAGAATTGTTCTTCATCCAGCGGCGTTGTTGAGCTTGAGCAACAGAACCCAAAATGGTATCAGCTTCTGCAATGCGAGCCCGTTCAACGGACTTGAAGTAGGCCGGCATGGCCATAGCGGCTAAAATACCGATGATAAGCACTACCACCAATAATTCAACCAAGGTAAAACCTTTGTTATTTTTCATCATTTTAATCTCCTCGGGCACATGAACCCTGTGTACGGGCCGTTTTTGGGAAACTGTAGGAGGTTTTTTAAACCCATCTGCGGCCCGTACCCAAATCGTATCAAAAAAAAAAAAATAGTCAAGAGTTTTTTATTTCTCGACGATAAACCCTTTTTAATTTTTTCAATAAACAAATCTATTTCTTTTCCGACAATCAATAAACTTATAAAATCTATACACAAAAAAATCCCCCACCTTTTGGTGCGGGATTTTGGATAAGATAAACTTTTACGGCAGGTCTTTTTGTATTTCTTGCAAGAGCATTTCTAAGGCTTTGGCAGATGCTTTGGCGATATTACGCTCACGTGTGGCAGAAAAATGAAACTCTTGCGCATAGGCCCTATTCGGCCCTGCCACCCCAATCCATACCGTACCTACGGGCTTCTGCGGTGTTCCGCCTGACGGCCCCGCCACCCCTGTGGTAGAGACAGCATAATCTGCACCCGTTGCGCGCCGCACACCGCAGGCCATTTGTATGGCCACCGGCTCACTCACCGCCCCATATTTTTGTAAATCCTGTGCAGACACGCCCAACACATTTATTTTTACCTCGTTGGCATAGGATACAACCCCACCCCAAAAATACGCCGAAGACCCTGCCACCTCCGTAATCAAGTGGGCCACATTTCCCCCTGTACAACTTTCCGCAGTGGCTACTTTTACTTGGCGTTTTTTTAGTTCTTCTGCAAAAACATGTTGTATCTCAGATTCAGCGGCCATACTAACTTTTTTGCCCTTTAAAGCCTGTTGTAAACGTGCCCAAAAATGCTCCAGATCTCTCTGAGATGTTCCTTTCGCCGTCAGGCGCAAACGCACAAAACCCGGTGAAGGTAAATATGCCAATGTCAGCCCTTTGGGCAAAGAGTCTTCATACGTTTTCAAATCCAAAGCCAAACAGGATTCCACCACATCATACACCGTAAGCATTTTATACTTTAACAGATCTGTTTTCAGTCTTTTTTCCAAACGGGGCAAAACTTCCGCCGTCATCAAATACTCGGCTTCAAAAGGAACTCCCGGCAAAGATATCAAAACTTTCCCCCCTGCCTCAAACCACATACCGCTGGCCGTACCCTTTAAATTACGCAAAACAGTACAATCTTTCGGCAAATAGGCTTGGTTCTTATTATATTGGTTCATCGTACCCTGAGGGTAATGCGAAACAAATTGTTTTACCCATTCATAAGCCTGCTCATGAAAAATCAGTTCCATACCAAAATATTCGGCTAAAGTTTTTTTGGTAATATCATCTTTGGTCGGGCCTAATCCGCCCGTAATAATAACCACATCACTTTCTTGTAAAGCCGAGTCCAGACAGCGGGTAATCTCTGCAGCATTATCTGAAATAGAGTACATCCTCACCGTCTCCATGCCGATATGAGCCAAAGCATTGGCTATATAACGGGAATTTGTATCCAAAATTTGCCCCAACAAAATTTCATCACCGATGGTAATAATGGTTGATTTCATCATTTATACACCCAAATTTACAGTAATTTCCTTCTCTTTTTCATAAATTATATAATAAAAACATGACGAAAAAAGAAAAAGCAACTGCTTTATTTAAAGAAGGGTATAACTGCTCTCAAGCGGTACTCTTAGCCTTTGCAGAAGACTTGGGCTTAGATCCAAACACCGCACAGAAAATAGCCACCCCGTTTGGCGGCGGCATGGGCCGCATGCGTGAGGTATGCGGTGCTTTTAGCGGATTATTAATGGTACTAGGGGTTAAATATGCCTCTAATGACCCCAAAGACCAAAAAGCCAAAGCCGAACATTATGCTTTGGTACAAAAAATGGCAGAAGAATTTAAAAAGCAAAACGGCTCCATCATCTGCCGCGAACTGCTGGGATTAAGCGGTCCTCAAGAGCCCACTCCTCAACCGCGCACCCCACAGTATTACCAAAAGCGCCCCTGCGCCGATATGGTAGGCAGTGCGGCAGAAATATTGGAAAATTTATTTAACTCCTCTGAAAAATAACCCAAAAATCCATTAGTCGCGCCGCGCCGTTTTTGATAAAAAAAGATATGAAACAAAAGTTTAAACGCGGCGCGTGGATTTATGTGCATGATAAAATGCAAACCGATTACCGTTATAGACTCAGTGCAGAATCGGGGCAAGGGTTCGCGCCGAATTTTACACCACAACTTACACCACAAGAAATGCTTCAACGCGGCGTTTTTGAGGGGCACTATTTAAACGATTGTCAAAACGAATTTCCGACGGAATGGTTTAAAGAGGCTAAAATCTCTTTTAAACAAGCAGATATTTCTTGCAACCAGTTTGGGGTGAAATCCCGTTTAGGGCTGAGCATTTGGCGTCAAAAGGGGTGGATTTTAGGACCTGATGTACGGGGTTGGTTTCAATGGTACTGCCGTTATTATTTGGGGCGCAGATTACCGGCTATAGATACGATCCAAATCGCGCGTTGGCGCGCATTTTACCGCCACAAAGCCCAAATCCTCAAAAATTGCCCACCCGGACATACGCAATGTAGAGCACGCCAAAGACAAGCCCTGCTACAATGGGCCTATTTACCAGATTTTTAATTACCACATGGCAGAAGTGTCGAAAACCACATCCGCATGAGCACGAACTTCACAAGCGGCAAAATATTTTTCTTCTGCCGGAATCCAACGACTTAAGAATAACGAGGTTTTTTCCGCGCCTTCTCTTTTCAGCAGACGCTCTTGTTGAATGGCTGAGGAAACGGTTAGAAAAATTTTATAATGATAAAAACCTGCTAACTCCGGCAACTGACTGTAAGAGCCTTCTACGATGTAAATGCTATGCGGTGCTATTTTTTGGCTTTCTTCCCAAAAATCATGATGTGGACGATACGGACGATATAAAATCTCTTTTCCTTGCGCAATCGGGGTCAACACCTCATGGCTAAAACGTTGCCAATCTATATGCCCCCCCACACACTCCATACGCAAAGCACTACGACGGGAAAAGGGTAAATAAAAATCGTCTATATGCAAAACAGGAGCGCTAAGTTTCTCCCCCAAAAAGGCTGCCAACGTGCTTTTACCGCTGCTGCATCGACCGTCTATCGCCACCAAAAATGGCGCAGGCCCTTGTTCGAGCCGCGCCATAATGGTTTGCAAAATATCGTCTTGAAACATTATTTGATTTCTACCAACTCATACTCAGTAGAGCCTAAGCCCATTTCTTGGGCATATTCTACGCACACACGCCAATTGGTGACGGGCGTTAAATTGGTAAAGTGGTCCCCATGACAGTGTTCGCGCTCAGCCAACAAACTGCCCGGCATAACGGGTTGACGATTAGCAGCATCGCCACAGGCCGTATCTAAAGCCACCGGATCAAAAGAGGCAAACATACCGATATCCGGCACAATGGGGGCATCATTTTCACTATGGCAATCACAATACGGAGAAATATCGATGGCCAAACTAATATGAAAATGCGGTCTACCCGACAAAACGGCCCAAGAATATTCCACAATTTTTTTATTTAAAATATCATTGGATTCATCATTAGCTGCCGTCACGGCATCCGTCGGACAAACGCCTATACAACGGCCACAACCCACACACTTGGTCTGATCAATGGCGGCTTTTGCGTTGGTCACTTTCGGGGCATCATGCGCGCAAATGCGCAGGCAGGCCCCACAGCCTACACATTTTTCGGTATGAACAAAAGGCTTGCCTGCGCTATGCATTTCCATCTTGCCGGCACGAGAGCCACACCCCATACCTAAATTTTTAAGTGCACCGCCGGTACCGGTACATTCATGACCTTTAAAATGATTGAGAGAAATCACGATATCGGCATCCATCACTGCATGACCGATTTTGGCCTCTTTTACATATTTTCCTTGCGGTACGGGCACCAATGTTTCATCCGTTCCCTTTAGGCCGTCTGCAATAATAATCTGGCAGCCCGTAGTCTGCGCAGTGTAGCCGTTATAAGCGGCAGAGGCTAAGTGGTCTAAGGCATTTTTTCGCCCACCTACATATAAAGTATTACAATCGGTTAAAAAGGGCTTTCCTCCTAATTCTCTCACCACTTCTGCAACGGCAGTGGCATAATTGGGACGCAGAAAAGCCAAATTGCCCGGTTCTCCAAAATGAATTTTAATAGCTACAAATTTATTTTTAAAGTCAATTTGATCAATGCCCGCCTGTTTGATCAAACGTTTTAATTTCTTAGGTAAGCCCTCACCTAATTTGGTGCGCATGTTGGTAAAATATACTTTTGATTTAGCCATAAAAAGTCTCCTCTACTTATTCTACTTTTATTACTTCCCATGCACAATTTAGGGTTGTACAGAATTAGGGAAAGAATAAGGAATATTGCTGGGCGGAACCTGATTAAACAGTTCTTCCGCTACGCCGGATACATAGTTAACCCATGCTTCATCTAAGATAATAAAAGGAAATTCAAAATTTTCATAATCTTGATAATCCCTTTCGTCTATGCCCCAAGCAAAAGAGGCAAAGCCGTTTTCTTTACAGTTTCCAAACCACATAACGCGCCCGAAAAATTCTTTCTCAATTTGATAAACTGTTTTCGTCACTTCATCTTCGCTAGTGGCATTAGCCAACTGTAAAAGTAATTCTAACGCATTTAACATTTTCTTCTTTTCACGATTGGGGAAAAGGCCTTTTGTTTCCTCTTGCAAGCGTTTTACACTTTCAGCCAATGGATATATTTCTTTTCCGTCTATCATAACTCTGGCGGCCAAGCCGTCTCCATTAAAGCGCATACGTTGCAAAACTTTACCCAATAATTTTTTGCGGGTATCGCCCTGTTCCCATTGGGCAGGTAAATCTTCCGGCATGCTTCGCTGATTTTTAGAAGCAGTGACGAAGATATCTGTCGTCATCAGCAAGTCGGCATATCTGGCTTGGGCAAACATTTCTTGCATATCGTTTAAAAAATGTCCGGAGAAACAAGCATTTAGGTAAATAGACGTATGGGCAGAAGGAGTCTCTGCGAGCAATTGTGCTATTTTCACAGCACTGACACTATGCTCCGGATGCAATTGCTCCTCCGGCCAAACTAAAGGTGCTTTCCATGTATTGAGTCTGTTTACACCGCCATGTCCATGAATAAGAAGTACGTTTTCTTTTCCTTCGACAAAATGATCAAAGGCTTCTTCCAAAGGAGCTTCTCTGACTAAAATCGGCTGAGAAAAGCCCAATAATGTTTTTCTATCCCACACATTGGAAGGCACAAAATCATGCCCCACCACAAAGATGGTATTGGGAGTAGGAGCTTCCCATTTAGAAAACATTAATAATCTGTTCTGCAACAAAATAGCCTCATAAGGATCAAAGGAAATTTTGGCATAAAGATCTGTTTTTAACTGCTCATATTCTTGCATTTGCATTTCGGAAAAAGCAGATTCCAAGCCTTCAAATTTTCTCAAGAATTTTCTCAAAGCAGGCGCCGGACTTAATGCGTGATTATCCGGATATCCCACCCATTTGTTCACTACCTCATCATGCCAATCTACCACACTTTGTCTGTTTTCTTCTAAACGGGCTTTTTCGGAAGAATTTGTTTCTTGCGCAATTTTAGTGACCAATAAATCATGAAAAGCTTCTATGATTTTTCCTTTATAGGCATCGGCAAAAATACTGCTTTCTTTATTGCTGACTTTATGCACGATCCGTCTCTTGGGGGTATTGTTGGACAAGGCAGCCTCTTCCTCCGGATAAGCCTTTGGCATGTATAGCATATGAAATTCTTTCATAAATCTTTGTTTTCCGTCGGAAAAATCCTTTTCCAAGCGATAATACGTTGCCAAATCTTCTGCAGCAGCCGCCAATAACTGCTCATCTGCCAAAATTTGTTCTATGCTTCTATCAGCAAGTTGCCATTTATCAATCAAATCTTGTCTTTGCACACCGTTATCTTCCATTTGACGGCGCAAAACTCTTTGTTCTTCAGGTTCTTCCGGTTGGGACGGCGCAGTGGGCTTTTTTAACGGTGTGACAGGCCAACCCAAAGCGGTAAAAACCTGCACCTGATATTGAGCAAATTTGCTTGATTTGAGCATTTGGGAAACCACTTCTTCCTTAAACTTATTTTCCAAAAGTTCAAGATCAGAATTCCCTACCGCCAACAAAGCCTGCCAATAAGCATCCAACACCATATCCGTAATTTCTTGACTTATTTGCAAGTTATTAGCTCTTTCCACAAATTGAGCCACAAATCCATTAGCCCCTAAAACCAGCCCCCCTTTGTTGAGAAGTCTTACCAAATTTTCCTGAAACATATCAACGTTTAAAATAGAAGGTTCTGGGCGAGGCTCCGACACTAATACTCCTTCTTGTCCGCGAACAGCAAATAAATCATCGGCAGCCACCGGATCTTTTTGATAAGCGGCCGCTACCACCTGATCATCAAATTGTCCTTTAAAAGCAGATACTCCGGCAGGAAACAACAAGCGGGGGCCTAATTGTTGCAAGGAAAAATAGGAACCGCTGCTAAAAGGAGAAAGCAAACTTTTGCTAGACATTGGCACAGATACCTGTGCCATTCCTAAAGTTCTGGGTGCATTTAAGCCGGGTACGGTAAATGTCCTTAACGTATTAAACTTGCTTCCCATACCACCGGCATAATCGGCTATCATCACCAGCGGAGCCGTCGTGCGTGAGGCGGCCACAGGAGTGGTGGCGGTAATGGTAAAGGCAGGGTTGCCTACTCCGGTCATAGCAGATAAACCGGCAAACCCTTGCGGAGTAGTCAAAGATCCTTTCAACCCGATTCTTAGATTATCCCACAACATAGAGAGTCCCACCTGAAAACGTACACTCCACGGAATGTGGCGAATTACGCGGTTGGTTTTTGCAGCGGTAGAAGTATAGGCTAAAGCCAATTCGTCTAACTGAGCCAAGTGCATGGCTTCACGTTGAGCTTGAAATACATTTTGAAAAGCCAGGTAATAGGCTTCTTCTCTTTGAGCCATCGTAAGGGGTCTGCCCAATTGTCGAGCAATTTGATATTGATTGGCCAAATTAAAGCGATACTTACTTAAGAATGTTTGTTTATCGGCTAAACTAAAACCTTTCACCTGTTGTTGCATTTTGGCAATGCTGGCAGCAGCCTTTTCTTCCGTTAATCCCACTCTGACAGCAGCTTCACCGGTAGCAGTGATTTGAGGGGCGGAAAACGTCACCGGTTTTAAAGAGGTATTAACAACAGGAGTAGCTGCGGAAGTTGCCTTTGCTCCGGCAGAGGCCGTTCTGGCCGTAGTGGCTGAAGAAGCAGTTTTGCCCGCAGAAGATGCCACTCTGACAGAAGATGCAGGATGAATTCTTCTCAGAACACGCGTCATTTTGCTAGCCATTGTTTCTATTTTACGAATGTGGCGTATTTTGCCAAAAGCCGCCAATCCCTTTGCACCCAACGTACCCAAAGAAACCACTAAACGAGGCAACAAAATAACTGCTACTGCCAAATCAATAAAACCAAATACATTTCTTTCTCTCTGTTGTCGGGCATAACGATCAAACTTTGCCTGATCGCGAACCGTATAGTCGGATAAGGAAACGTTTTCCCCTCTCTTTTTCAAAGACTCCGCTGCCGCTATTTTAAGGCGACGCTGAGAACCTTCATTCAAATCAGAAAAATCAATACTGAGAATGCCAAATAACAATTTTTTGGCTTCAGTTCCCCCTTTTTCATAGGTCCATTTTCCGTCAGCACCCGTTAACAAGCCCATAATCAATGGTACAGGCAGGCTTGCTCTATTGCTCCAAATCCAACCGGCCAAAGCACCAGTTTGAGCGTTCGCACTGTCTTGCGCAATAGCCATGCCCAAATCTTCTAACAAATTACCGTAGGGGCACTGAAACATATTCTTAACGGAGGAAATGGCATTTTCACGGTTAGCACAGGTACCTCTGCCAAACCATTTATCTCCTAAATCCGTATCTAAATACGTGTATTTACCCGTATAAGAATCTAAATACTCTCCTTGTGTAAAGGACCGATTTTCATGAACAATTCGGGCAATGCCTTCGAAAGAAAAATAACTTATTTTGTCCAACACGCTGTCAAAACCCGTTGGTTGCGCTTCACTGCTTAAAAAGGATTTTAATTTCTCTTGTTCGTTTAAAGCCAACAATAACAAAGCCCCTTGATAAATAGCCCCCTGCCCCATTTTAGAGCGGTTTTTATTAACCATAAATTGATATATGTCAGCAGCGGCTCTTTTTTTATAAGAGGGATGCTGCATACCTAAGACAGCCAACCCTTCCAATGCTTCGGCAGCTAATCCGCACTGGAATTGCTGCGGCTGACGAACCATATCCGTATCTGCTTTATTGCATAAATTTTCAATGCTTAAAAGGCCTTTTAGATACCGATATGCTCGATCAACACCTTTTTCACTGGCTCCTACATCAAGAATCGTATTTACTACGAGGCGATTTTGCCCCTCATCATATATTTTATTTTGGGCATCGCCTATTACTGAATTACCGTTCCAACCCTTTTGCAAAGTTAAATCCAAACAACTTTGCAAATACTGTCCGGCATTGGCCTTCCATTTATATACCTCTATTTCTCCTTCCCACAAGTCTTTGTTTTTAGAAGCGGCAAAGGCATTTTTCTGACAGTTTTTCAACACCCTATTCATGATATAACGGGCATCTTGCGGATATGAGTGAAGACGAGCAAAAAGTTCGGCCTGTTGATAATGGATAAAAACTTCTACTTGAGAGGAGGTGGTGGCATATTCCGTTTCAGGGGATTGCGCGGCAGAGGCTTCTTGAAAAGCGGCCTCAAACATATCCTCCAACTCAGAAGATGACGGAGCAACGATGCCTCCAGCCATCGGAGCAGTAGAGGAAAAAAGCAAACAAAAAGACAATAATAAGGATAACCATTTTTTCATAAGATACCTGTTATACTATATATTTTGCATTTTTATTCTCATGAAAAAAAGGGCCAAAGGACCTATTTCTATTTACCTAAAAGACCTATCTGTCTAATTACTTTTACCGCTGGTCAAAGGGCACAATTTATTCCAAACTTTTAAAGAGGTTTTTATGGCAGAAATACACGTATTAATTATTTTATTTATAGTAGGGTTTACATCGGCCGGACTTTTGCCCTCTCAGGCTGAAGTGGTGCTTTTTGCCATCTTGGCAACGGGCGACTATCGGGCCTGGCTATTAGTCTTGGTGACTACGGCAGGAAATGTGACGGGAAGTGTGGGTAATTACTATTTAGGCAAATATATTCGTCGGTTTGAAAATAAAAAGTGGTTTCCGGTAAAAGAAAAATACCTACTTAGCGCGCAACATCTTTTTGAGCAAAAAGGCCCTCTGACTTTGTTGTTAGCCGGAATCCCTTTTATAGGAGACCCCATTACTATCGCCGCCGGAATGAATCAAGTAAAAATGTGGCTTTTTCTGCCATTGGTAAGCCTATCCAAAGGATGCCGCTATGCTTTTGTATGGCTTTTATTTACAGGTATTTTCTAATATATTTTATTTACTCTTTTTGGAAGATATTTTCTTATCATTCGAACAAATGCGTTGACAGCATTTAGTATTGGGAAAAAAAGATATAATTTTCCAATTTTTATCTTTGAAATATTGGGCTAAACTAGAGGCGGCTATGGTGGCGGAATCTTCTTGGCTTAGATCTTTATTTTTTTCTATCTTTTTACTTTTCATTTCAATCCCCAAACAAAATATTAATAATTATTTAACATTATTTTTATGATTTAAAAACATTATATATTAATTAGCAAGAAAAAAATATATTTTTGAAATGATTTCATTTTTGATACTATTAAAAAATAGGAGAAAAGTATGGAATTTGAAAAGGTTATTTTAGATAGACGCAGCATCCGCAAATATGCAGACAAACCCGTTGAACGCGAAAAAATAAATGCTTGTTTACAGGCTGCACTGCTAGCACCTTCGGCTTGCAATTCACAACCTTGGCATTATATTGTTATAGATGATCCAAAGGTAAAAGAGGATTTCTGCAAAGAAGTTTTTACCGGAGTTTACGGCATGAGCAAATGGGCCGAAAAAGCCCCCGTTTTAGTAGCGGTGGTATCGGATCGCGGCAATTTTACCAGCCGCATTGGCAACTTTTTCCGCCGTACGGAATTTTACTTGGTAGATCAAGGCATCTCTGGCGAACATTTTGTATTGCGTGCTCATGATTTGGGGTTAGGCACTTGTTGGATTGGCTGGCTTAACTCTGACAAAGCCGAAAAATTCTTTAAACTTCCGAAAGGAAAAAAGATAGAGCATTTGATTTCTGTAGGATACCCGGCCGAGTCTCCCTCCCCGCGCCCCAGAAAAGATTTTCAAGAAAGTGTCAGTTATAACAAGTATAAATAATTAACCCCCCAAACTTTTTTGGGGGGTTAAATCAGATACTCTAATCCATGTAATAGCAACTGCCGTTTCCACCAGTGACAATACAGTTCGTAGTTCCCGACAAAACTTTAGTAAATCCAAGTTCTGTACAAGAAGTTCCATCGCATATACGCTGTCCGTTCCTGTTAATACCCAACCTGAAATTATGATTTCCACCACCACGATACGTAGCATAAAGATCGTGCGCACCTGACGCAGCAGAACAGGCTATCACACCCCGATAAGTAAAATATTCAGAATCCTGTACTTCAATGGATAATAGATCATAATTCCCTTCAGAAAAGAAAACGGTTCCGTCCGGATTTTCCAAACAAGCTGCTTTTACTGCTTTATTCAAAGTCCCCAAATTTGCCCATACTTCTGCGGTGCGGCTTCTAAGCACCGTTTTTTGATACTGCGGCAAAGCCATCGCAGATAAAATACCGATAATTAGAACCACTACCAATAATTCTATCAATGTAAATCCTTTACAGTCTTTAATTTTGATTTTTTTCATCTCTAAAACTCATTTTTTCAATTTTGCTTTAACAAAATATTAATTTTTAAAAAAAAATAAGTCAAGGCTTTTTTTATTTCGTTTAAACAAATTTGCGCACTCCACCGGAAAATTATACAATGTTAGTGTAGTTTACAACCGTTAACGCGTATATAATAAAGTATGCGCGCGCGGAATCATTTTTTATATTACAACAAGGAGATTTACTCATGGCAAAATTAGTCGCTATGGACGGCAACGCGGCAGTATCCCACGTCGCGCATGCCACCAACGAAGTCATCGCCATTTACCCCATTACTCCGTCTTCTACGATGGGTGAAATCTGCGATGCCAAAAGCGCCAAAGGCGAAACCAACATCTGGGGCAATGTACCCGTAGTCACGGAAATGCAATCCGAAGGCGGTGCCTCCGGTGCCGTACACGGTGCTTTGACTGCCGGTGCTTTGACCACCACTTTCACCGCTTCTCAGGGTCTTTTACTCATGATCCCGAACATGTACAAAATCGCCGGCGAATTAACCCCGACGGTTTTCCACGTTTCTGCTCGCGCTTTGGCCACTACCGCTTTGTCTATTTTCGGAGACCATTCCGACGTAATGTCTGTACGCAATACCGGTTGGGCCATGTTGTGCTCCGATAATCCGCAAGAAGCAATGGACTTGGCCTTAGTCGCTCAAGCCGCCACCTTGAAAGCTCGCGTACCGTTCTTGCACTTCTTTGACGGTTTCCGCACCAGCCACGAACTTAACATGGTTGAACCCTTGACCAAAGAACAAATGGCCAGCATGATTGATGAAAAAGCCATCAGCGAACACAAAGGACGCGGTTTAAACCCCGAACACCCGACTGTACGCGGTACCGCTGCCAATCCGGACGTATACTTCCAATCTCGCGAAGCTGTAAATAAATTCTACAATGCCGTTCCCGCCATCGTAAAAGAAGAAATGGCCGCCTTTGAAAAAATGACCGGTCGCAAGTACGATTTATTCCAATACTTCGGTGATGCCGATGCCGAAAAACTCATTGTAGTCATGGGTTCCGGTGCTGACGTTGCTCAGTTGGCCGTAGAATCTATGAAAGGTGAAAAAGTGGGTGTACTCAAAATCAAATTGTTCCGCCCCTTCTCCATTGCTGACTTTATTCGCGTTATCCCCAACACCGTTAAAAAAGTGGCCGTTTTGGATCGCACCAAAGAACCGGGTTCTTTGGGAGAACCGTTGTTCCAAGATGTTTGCGCCGCTTTCTTGACCGATGAAGCCAAAGCCAAATTTGCTGCCACTCCGCTCATTATCGGAGGCCGCTATGGTATCGGTTCTAAAGACTTTACTCCCGCCGACGTCAAAGCCGTATTTGAAAACTTGGCTTTGCCCGAACCCAAAAAGAATTTCACCGTCGGTATCAATGATGATTTGACTTTCACTTCCTTGCCCGCTGCCAAAATGACGGGTTCTTCCAACGATGTGTTTGAAGCAATGTTCTATGGTTTGGGCTCTGACGGTACGGTCGGTGCCAACAAAAACACCATGAAAATCATCAGCGCCAATGGTTTCTTTGCTCAAGGCTATTTCGTTTACGACTCTAAGAAGTCTGGTTCTATGACCACTTCTCACATTCGCTTTGGCAAAAACTATATCCGCGCTCCGTATCTCATTCAAGAAGCTGATTTTATCGGCGTGCACATGTTTGACTTCTTGGCTCAGTACGATGTACTCGGCAAAGCCAAAAAAGGTGCTACCGTACTTATCAATGCCCCGTATTCTGCCGAAGAAGTGTGGAACCACTTAACCGCCGAAGTACAAAAACAAATCATTGATAAACAACTCAAAGTATACACGATTGATGCTTCTGAAATTGCTTTAAAAACCGGTATGGGCAGCCGCACCAACACCATCATGCAAACCGCTTTCTTCGGTATTGCCGGTGTAATCCCGTCTGAAAAAGCCATCGCCGATATTAAAGAAGCTATTAAGAAAACCTATTCCAAAAAAGGTGAAGAAATCGTCAATAAAAACTATGTGGCTGTAGATGCTGCCTTAGCCGGCTTGCACGAAGTAAAATATCCGGCTGAAGTGACTTCTGAACTTCATACCAAAGCTGCCGTACCGGCCGATGCTCCTGCGTTTGTAAAAGACGTCTTGGGTGAAATGATTGCCGGACGCGGTGACACCTTGCCTACTTCTGCCATGCCCGAAGGCGGCGTGTTCCCCACCGGTACCACTCAATATGAAAAACGCAATATCGCCGTTATGGTACCCCAATGGGATCCCAGCGTTTGTATCCAATGCGGTTTCTGCTCTTTGGTATGTCCGCATGCTGCAATTCGCATCAAAGCCTATGATGAAGCAGCCTTGAAAGACGCTCCGAAAACCTTTAAATCTGCCGACGGCAAAGGCGACATCGCCGGTAAAAAATTCACTGTCCAAGTGGCGGTGGAAGATTGTACCGGTTGTGGTGCCTGTATTTACAACTGCCCGGCTAAAAACAAAGAAAATCCGGAAAAGAAAGCCATCAACATGGTGCACCAACTCGACGTACGCGAAAATGAAATTGACAACTTTGCCTTCTTCTTGGGCTTAAAACAAGCCGATGTCACCACCAAGAAAGAATCTGTCAAAGGATCTCAATTCAAACAACCGTTGTTTGAGTTCTCCGGTGCCTGTGCCGGTTGTGGTGAAACTCCGTATGTAAAACTTTTAACGCAACTCTTTGGTGATCGCTTAGCCGTAGCCAACGCGACTGGTTGTTCCTCCATCTACGGCGGCAACTTACCCACCACCCCGTACTGCAAACGCGACGACGGAAAAGGACCCGCTTGGGCCAACTCCTTGTTCGAAGATAATGCTGAATTCGGTTTGGGTATCCGCGTAGCTTATGACCAACTTTACAGCGATGCTGTAGCCTTGCTCAAACAAGCCAAAGAAAACTGCCAAAAAGATCACGCCGCTTTGATTGACGCCCTTTTGAATAATCCTCAAAAGACCGATGCCGAAGTGGAAGAACAACGCAAAAATGTGGCTGCCTTAAAAGAAATCTTGGCCGGCAGACCCGAATGCGAAAAATGCAAACGCCTCTTGAGCTTTGCCGATTACTTAATCCGCAAATCCGTATGGATTTTGGGCGGTGACGGCTGGGCCTATGATATCGGCTACGGCGGTTTGGACCACGTATTAGCCTCCGGCAAAAACGTGAAAATCTTGGTCTTGGATACCGAAGTGTACTCCAATACCGGTGGTCAAATGTCCAAAGCCACCCCGCTCGGTGCCAAAGCCTTGTTTGCTGCCGGTGGTAAAACCATGCCGAAAAAAGACTTGGGTATGATTGCCATGACCTATGGCAATATCTACGTAGCCCAAGTGGCTATGGGTGCCAACATGAACCAAGCCATTCAAGCCTTAGCTGAAGCTGATGCTTACGATGGTCCGGCGTTGGTCATTGCCTACTCTCACTGTATCGCTCACGGTATTGATATGTCCAAAGGTATGGGTGAAGCCAAACGTGCCGTACAAGCCGGCCGCTGGATCCTCTACCGCTTCAATCCGGAAATGCGCTACGAAGGCAAAAACCCGCTCAAAGTGGACAGCCCTTTAGGCGCTCCGACCTTGCCGTTAGCCGACTACATGAGTGGTGAAAACCGCTTCAAAGGCTTAATGCGCGACAATCCGGAACTCGCACAAGAACTCATCAAACGTGCCGAATCCGAATATGCTTGGAGACGCGATTT
Source organism: Elusimicrobiaceae bacterium (assembly GCA_017520185.1). Taxonomy (NCBI): domain Bacteria; kingdom Pseudomonadati; phylum Elusimicrobiota; class Elusimicrobia; order Elusimicrobiales; family Elusimicrobiaceae; species Elusimicrobiaceae bacterium. Next base: position 95,055 of record JAFXGO010000029.1, read on the forward strand.
GTATAAACAACTCGCTGCTATCGAGCCGACTGAAAAAGTGATCAAATAGTATTTCTTTTTCAAGCATTGAAAGACCCCTGTGTTGCCCAAAGCAAGACAGGGGTTTTCTTATATCCGTATGAGGTGACTTGTACAAACAACTCGCTGCTACCCAAGCCACTGAAAAAGTGATCAAATAGTATTTCTTTTTCAAGCATTGAAATACCCCTGTGTTGCCCAAAGCAAGACAGGGGTTTTCTTATATCCGTATGAGGTGACTTGTACAAACAACTCGCTGCTACCCAAGCCACTGAAAAAATAATATTTGTATTCTAAGCCACCCTATGTTAATTGAAAACATAGGGTGGCTTGTTTCGACAACTACTTAAAAGTCTATAAAATTCCTGTTATTTTGCGTAATAACAACCTGAATCACTCTCATCGACTCCACCGCAATGGCACTTCCAACCCAAATTTGTGTAAGAAGAAAAACCTAAATCCTTGCATACTTTTCCTCCTTTGCACAAACGCCCTTCTTGCAGAGCAAATCCTAACGTGAACTTTTCTTTTCCTAAATAATTAGCTGAAACTGAAATTCCATTGGGGCAAGTAATAGACACTTCATAATTAAAATATTTACTATTTTGTACCTCAATAGATAAATCCGAAAGTGATAAATTGTCTGATGAATCCGGATTTTCCAAACAATATAATTTTGCAGCTGTATGTAATGCGCTCAAATTCGCCCACGCTTCTGTGGTACGGCTTTTGAGCACTGTTTTCTGATATTGCGGAAGCGCTACTGCAGATAAAATACCAATAATTAACACAACTACCAATAATTCTATCAGCGTAAAACCGCTGACTTTGCTTTTAGATGCTTTTTTCATCTCTAAAACTCCTTTTTTCAATTTTGCTTTAACAAAATATTAACAAAAAAAAAAAATAAGTCAACCGGTATCACTTTCCTGATAAAACCCACCCCACAAAGTAAAGATATACACAAACAAGGAGAAGATAAGAAAATTAAATATAAGAAATTCTTTCTTCATAATGACAAACAACTAAAAAACCGTTGTTTATCTAAGTTTTTATATAATAGAAGCATGAAAAAAACAATTATTCTTTTGATTTCTTTTATCTCTCTTGCTTTTTTTGTGGCTTACGAAGAAAACTTCAAGGAGCGACAAGCAGAGGCTCTCATTTGGGCCGCTTATGAAGGAGATTTAATCGGCGTAAAAAATTTGATGGAAGATGGGGCTGAAACAAACTACGGCATATACATCACAGACCCAAAGCGCCACTATCAACAAGCATTATTTACATTACCTCTTGCAGCTGCTTCAGGCGGAAATGAAAAAATACTCCGCTACCTCATTAAAAATAAAGTCGCCAATCATGCCCCTAATGACAAAAATTGGACTCCTTTGCTGATTGCCGTACGAGACGGGCATGCCGAATATGCAGCCCAACTGATTGAAAACGGGGCCGATATTAACGCACAAACAGACAGTGGTGCTACTGCGTTAATTTTGGCCTTTGTGACTGATTTTCCCGAAGAAAAACAACGCTTATCCATCATTGAATATATGCTTAAAAAAGAGGCAGACCCCAACAAACAAACCCTTTTGCAAAGCGATGCACTGTTCTATGCTGTCACAGAACTAAACCGCTTAGAGGGAGTAAAACTACTGCTGGAATATGGGGCAGATGTATGTAGGCTTTACGAAGGAAAAAATATTGTAGAAATCAGTAAGGATAATGAAATACGCTCCCTATTAAAAGAAGCGTATGAAAAGCAGTGCCGACATCAATAGTGGTGGTCTTGGAAAAGATACTCCTCTTGATGCATCCAATAATACCACAAACTGTATATAGCGATTATCAAACAAAAAACACCGCCAAAAATTAAAATTTTACCGATAATCAAATCATACTCCAAAAGGCCCAAAGGCTCTAAAATATAGTGCCAATCTCCTTTTACTTCGCCGGGGGCAAAGTTGGTCATCATGTCAGAAGATGTCAGCGGCAGTTGGCAGGCGCGCGCATCGCTGGCGTAAATTCCCGCCCCGTATAAAGTAGTGCCCAGCCAATAGGTCAGTATCGGCAAGAGATACCGTCCCCCGCGCAAACGCAAAGCCCCAAAACACAAGGCCAAAGGAATCAATGTTTCCATACCATTACCGCTGGCATAGCACCACCATTGCCAACGCAAGGTACACCAAAAACGGTGAGAAAACTCATGCGTTAAATAATTGGGCAAATACACAAAGACATTATCCAAAGCACCTTTTACCAAGCCACCCTGCGCGTGAGCACATAGCCATAGCAGCGCACCCACACAAAATAAAATACTCCAAAAGCCCCACTTAAAATACAGGAAACTCTGGCGGTAAGGATCTATAAAGTGCAAAATTCTTTTCATGTAATTATTGTATCAAAAAAAACACCTCTGCTTACACAGAGGTGTTTGGTTAAAAAATATTTTTTCAACTAATTTGGGCTAGTTTATTAAACAACTCTTTCTGCTCTTTACTCAATGTGCGAGGCACATCTATCGTCAATGTGGCATACAAGTTGCCTTTTGAATTTAAGCCTTTTCCGCTGAGTTTTAATTTCTTGCCATTATGCGTACCGGCAGGTACTTTCACTTTTACGGGGCCGTCCAACGTAGGCACAAAAATCGTACCGCCTAAGGCAGCTGTCCAAGGCATGAGCGTCACCGGTACGTACAAATCATCACCCTCTAAACGATAGGTTAAGTGTGGGCGAATTTTAATCAAAAGATACAAATCCCCTGTTCCTCGTCCGGTAGGATTGCCGTAGCCTTTGAGTTTAATGCGTTTTCCTTCCCCCACTCCGGCAGGAATTTTGACTGTCACATTCCTTCCGCCGGGCAGTGTAAGTTGCATAGGTCCACCGCGATGGGCATCTTCTAAGTTTAGGGCAAGTTCGGCCTCTACATCACCGTTTCTGTGTCCGGAGCCACCGGCACGAGCTCCGCCAAAACCGCTAAAACCTCCTGCACTTCCCATGCCTCCAAAGCCTCCCATCCCGCCAAAAATACTTTGGAAAAAATCACTAAAATCCGCTCCGCCAAAAGATCCCCCTCCGTTGGAACTAAAATTATAATAGGCATTACCGTTTCCGCCACCGTATTGTTGATAACCACCGGCAAACGGATTTCCCCGTCCCTGTGCATTTTGGCCTCCGCCTCGTGCATAATTTTGATATCCTTCTTGGCCTACTTGGTCATAAATAGTGCGTTTTTGTTTGTCGGAAAGTACGGCATAGGCTTCATTGACGTCTTTAAACTTTTCGGTCATTTCGGCCTTTTTTCCTTCGGGATGCAAATCCGGATGATATTTACGCGCCGCAGATTTGAATGCCTTTTTAATTTCGGCCTCTGTGGCATTTTTACTTACACCTAAAATCTTGTAATAATCTTTATAATCACTCATAATCCCCCCTTTTTACAATTTCATTTTATATAATTTTTCCAAGGAGGCAACATGTTATTATGGACTAGATGGGCCAACCACAAGACCCCCCTGACCTTACTTTGGACGGCGGAAGGGACGTCTTCCTTAGTCAATCAATTTATGCAGCTTCTGTTGCCATGGTATGTGCTAAGCACCACAGGCAGCTTGCTGTGGACGGGGTTTATTGGTTTTTGTTCTTTGCTTCCAAATATTTTTTCCTCTTTATACGGAGGAAAAATCATTGATAAGTTGGGCCGTTCTAAGATGATGCTCAGTTGTGAAGTTATTCAATTTGTGTTGTTGGGTGCCATTCCTATTTTGATTGCTTGCCGCGTGGCCTACCCATATCTCATAGGCCTACTTATTTTCTTAAGTTCTTTTTTTGACGCACCCGGACAATTGGCACGTACGGCATTGGCCCCTACTTTTTCACGATATGCAGAGGTCTCTTTGCCCCGTGCTACCGGAGTTGTGGAGGCTTTGGATGGTATTATGTCTGTATTTGGCCCCATTTTAGGCGGTATTTTTATTGCTTTTTTAGGGCTATATGCCTCTTGGGTAGCGGTGGTAATAATGTGTGCATTTATCGTATTGATTAGTTTGACGATTTATAGCCAGCGAAATCGTCGGCTAATATCCAACAACACCACTTTTGCTCATGCTTGGCAACTGCTCAAATCCGATCATGTGCTTAAAGACAGCATTTTATTTACCATGCCCTTTTTTATACTAGGACAATCTTGGGAATTGTTGCTCTTGCCCGGTTATATTTATCAATATCATTATGACCCTGTTTATTTAGGGCTTTTGGGAGCGGCTTTTGGTCTGGGGGCTTTTATAGGTGCGCTTTATTTCGCACGAGCCGCAAAAAAATTTAAGTTTTTTACATTGCTTACGGCCAACTATGCTGCTTATACCCTCTCAGTACTAGTGCTATATTACAATTTTCATAAAATCATTGTGTTGGGAGCCACCTTGTTATGCGGCATTCCTTTTGGGGCGTTCTCTGCGATGATTTCCACACTTATTTTATTACGCGCACCCGAAAATTTACGTGGAAAAATATTGGGGCTTTTTGCCACCGCCTCTTATACGGTAGAAAGTTTATGTGTATTAAGTATTGCCATTTTTATGCATTTTGCAGGACTACAAAAAACATTGGCCTTTATGGCTTATATATTTAGCGGATTAATTTTGCTAAGTATTATCGGTAGAAAAAAGAATGATTTTTGGGCAGAAACTTCTGGCAAAACACCTCTGCCGGAATGGCAAAAAACGAAAAAAAAGAAAGTGCTTTTGCTGGAGTATAAACCGGGTATGCCACCGCGCCGCACAGAACATATTTGGACACATAAGTAAATTTCTCGTCGAGAAAAATAAATTATTTACAAATTATTTTTTTTTATGTACAATAAATAGGTAGTCAGAAAAACGGATTTATTCCCCGATAGCTCAATGGTGGAGCGACCGGCTGTTAACCGGTAGGTTGTAGGTTCGAGTCCTACTCGGGGAGCCATTTAAAAACCAGACGAAGGTCTGGTTTTTTTGTCTTAAAATCAGCAAAACTCTCCCTTGCATCGTGATAGAAAATACCCTGACACATCTTATTAAAGCAATATTTATAAATTTTACACTTAGCATTCTTCTTCAAAAAGCAGTTAAAATGACAAGTGTGGTAGCAGTTTCAATAAAAAAACCTCAGTTAACACTGAGGTTTTTAGTTTTTATCTTTTCCCCCCTTTAGAATTTCCTTTTTTGGCAGGATCTTTGGGTTTGTCAGCCGGTTTATGATTGGGATGATTAGCCGGTTTCCACGCTTTGGGCGGTGTGGGCTTGTGCTCTTTTTTCAACAATTGTTTATGAGGTTTATGCACCACGTGTTTATTAAAAATCTGTCTAGGCTCCACACGAGGTGGCGGCGGGGGCGCTTTGTGCCCATAATTTATAGATACTATGGGAGGCACGTAATAAGACGTTGTTATATCCCCATTGGAAGACACGGTCACCATTCCCCCCATTCCTACCGTGCTCATTAAAGCTAATGCAAGTGCTCCTTTAATCATAAGTACACCTCCTAATTGGTATATCTATATAACCCAAAAGAAGTTCTTTTTATTGCAAATCTAATCTTTTTTCTGGGTTTACCGACGAAAAATAAAATAGTAAACTATAATTGACAGGAGGATTTTATGACTAAAATTTTATCTACTTACCTAGCAGACGGACAAACAGAACTGCTACATGAACCTACCGGCAGTAAAATTTATACAGATTTACCCCCTGATAATGGCGGAAAGGGGCGGCTTTTCTCACCTACAGATCTTTTAGCATCGGCTTTTGCTTCTTGCATATTAACTATTATGGGGAAAATGGCTGAAAGAAATAAAGAAAACTTAAAGGGAGCCAAAATAGAAATAGATAAAATAATGGCTGAAAATCCGCGCAGAGTAGGAGAATTTGTATTAAACATCAGTTTTCCGGCAGATTTTACACAAGAACAAAAGCAACGTTATATCGGAGCCGTAAAAGCCTGCCCCGTTCATCATACTTTAAGAGAAGACATCAAAATTAGCATAAACATTCAATAAGGGGGTTCTATGACAGACAAAATACACTGTATATATACGGGCAATAGCCACGTAGAAATCAAGACTGAGCAAGTAAAAGATATTTTGCATACTGCTCATGACGGTAAAAAAGAATGGGTGACGCCGGGAGATATGTTGGTTGGAGCCTTGGGCGCGTGTACATTGACGATGATGAGTGTCATCGCACAAAAAGCCGGAGAAAAATTGGACGGAACCAACATAGAAATATCTTCCGTTTTTGGGCCGAATTTAAGCGGCCTGCAGGAAGTGGCACTTCACGTGATATTTCCAAAAGAACTTAGCGAAGATACAAGAAAAAAATGCTTGGCGGCGGCAGAGGCTTGCCCTGTGCATAAAAGCCTAAACCCAGCCATCAAATTTTCTTTGACTGCCCAATAATCTAAAACCCCGCTTCATGAGCGGGGTTTATTACACCCTCTTATAAAATTGATACAATAAAAGTATATGCTAAAAAACCTTTCCATAAAAGAAGCCTTTCTCTCTACGGCTCAATTTATTCGCAAAGCACTCAAAAAATATACTTTATTTGTGCTTCATCTTTCTCCACATCAAAATATGTTGCAAGGAATTTTGATGTACATGATACTTGGGTGGGTGGTATTGTGTTTGCCTTTTATGGATAAAGGCGGCGTAAGCATGATAGATAATTTATTTACGGCAGCGGCGGCGGCTTCTACTTCAGGACTGACAACCGTTAATTTTGCCGAATCTTATACTTTCCTTGGCAAATTGGTAGTGCTTATTATTATCCAAACGGCTGGTATTGGATATATGACGATATCATCTTTTCTCTATTTATCTTTTTCTCATCGCCTTCGCCACAGACATACCGAAGTGTTAAATACTGAGTTTGCCCTCCCGCGTACGGTACGCTTGCAAGACTTTTTAAGAGCCGTTATTATCTTTACTTTTGTGGCGGAAATGATTGGTGCAGGATTTTTATACAATTATTTTATCCGACATAATTACACTGCCTTTGATGCTACGTGGTATGCTGTTTTTCATAGTGTATCTGCCTTTTGTACGGCTGGATTTAGCCTATTTCCGGATAGTTTAATGTCTTTTGCAGATAGCAAAACGATTAATATCGTCATATCCCTTTTATCTTTGGCAGGAGCTATGGGTTTTATCGTTGTGACGGATATTTTCAACCGTATTGTGGGAAGAACAAGAGCCATCTCTTACACCACCAAAATTATTGTTTTCTCTACTTTGATGGCCTTGCTTTTATGTTCTTTCTTCATTTTACTCACTAATCCGAATTTGGCCCCCAGCGCCGTTTTGTTTCAGGCAATTGCAGCTATGACAACCGCCGGATTTAATACGATTCCCATTTCCTCTTTGGCAATATCTTCTTATCTGGTGATTATGGCACTAATGTCTATCGGTGGTTCTCCGTCCGGTACCGGCGGCGGCTTGAAAACAACCACCGTCACTTGTTTGGTGGCCACCGTCTCCAGCCATTTATTTGGCAGAAAACATATCACTTTTTTAGGAAGACAAATTCCATTACATCGCTTATATATAGCAAACTCTACTTTTATCTTCTATATATTTATGTTATTTGTCACCATGTTCTTACTTACATGGGTAGAAGATTTGCCTTTTTTGGACCTCTTGTTTGAGGCGATTGCTGCTTTAAGTACTGCCGGCATTAGTTTAGGAACCACTGCCAAGTTGAGTTTCTTGGGTAAATTGATTATTATTGCCACAATGATTATTGGGCGCGTAGGAGTTATCACCTTTGGTATGGCTTTACTCAAACGAGATGAAGACGAACTTGAGGAAGAAGAAGAACATCTGAAAAGAGAGGATTTGGCGGTTTAGCCACTTTAAAGATTATGAAATTTTCCGTCATCAGTTTAGGTTGCCCCAAAAACCTAACCAATACCGAAGAATTTTCTGCCCGTTTGCTGGGCAAAGGGCATGAACTTATGCTAGATCCGCAAGGGGCGGATATACTCATCATTAATACGTGCGGATTTATTGCTTCCGCCGTTAAAGAAGCAGAAGACACCATCTGCTATGCTTTGGAACTAAAAAGGACAGGACAAGTAAAAAAAGTGGCCGTCACCGGTTGCATGGTAGAGAGATATAAAGATAAAATTTTGGCTGATTTTCCGCAACTGGATTTAATTTTTTCCATTGGGAAACAAGAACAAGTGGAAAGAATACTCAACAAAACAGGTTTTATAAGCAGTCCTCTGCCCAAACAACTCTATCTTCCCAAGTATAAAATGAGCCTTACCGCACCGCATACGGCATATTTAAAAGTAGCCGACGGTTGCAATAACCGTTGCGCGTACTGTACTATTCCTTTTTTGCGTGGCCCTTATCGCTCCAAACCGATGGAAGATATCGTTAGAGAGGCGGCTCTCATGGCTGAAAACGGGGTAAAAGAGATTTCTTTAATTGCACAGGACACCACCTCTTACGGACAAGATTTGTATGGTCAGCCACAACTGGTCAAACTACTTAAAAAACTTCTAGAAAACCGCCAAATCAAACGTTTACGCATTATGTACGGTTATCCGCACCGTGTCACGGAGGAATTGGCTGAGTTAATGGCCTCTACGCCGCGCATTTTCCATTACATAGATATTCCGTTGCAGCACATCGCAGACCCTGTTTTAAAACGTATGAATCGTCATTGTGACGGGTCTCAAATCAGACGTACGCTGGACATGCTTAAAAAGAAGGTGAAAGACATTTCATTACGCACGAATTTCATCGTCGGCTTTCCGGGAGAAACAGAAGCGGATTTTAAAGAATTGCAACAATTTGTACAAGACTATGAATTTGATAATATGGGTGTGTTTGAATATTTCCGCGAAAAAGGAACCGCTGCTCATGATTTAGACTTGCAAATTGAACAAACACTTAAACAAGAACGCCGCTTACGCCTAGAGCAAACGCAAAGCCGAGTCATTGATCGTATAAATAAAAAAATTAAAGCAAGTATAGTAGAGGCTATTGCAGACGGGCCCACCTTTGGCCGCACGTATAAAGATGCTCCAGATATTGACGGACAAGTGACATTTACCACCCCCGTTAAGACTGGACATATTTTTAAGGCTAAAATTGTCAAAGCCGAAGGATACAAACGCACATTAGAACCGATTAAATAAAATAAAAGACTCGGGATTTACCCGAGTTTTTTATTAAAGTTGATTGGTCAATGCCCCAACGATAAAAGAGTTCCAACCCACTTTTCGTTCTTCCGTCATTTCTTCGGAATTGGCAAAATCCTTTTCAAATAAACGCTCCTCTAATTCTTTGACAAAGACAGGATCAGAAATACCCAAACTCATTTCCTGATTAATAAATAGGCTCATTTTGTCAAAATTAGCCGATCCTACTACCGCCCAACCATCATAAATAGCTGCTTTTACATGACTCATGGCTTTGTAAAAATATACTCGCACTCCATTGCGCCAAAGTTTATTGGCCATAATTTGATTATTGCTATGCATAATCGTCACGTCATTTTCACTGGGTAAAATGACGCGCACATCTACCCCACGCCCGCGTGCCTTGATGATTTCCCCCACAATGCGATCATCAGAAAAATAAGCATTTTGAATATAAATACGTTTTTTGGCTCGTTTAATGGCTTCCAACTGTGCCGAAAAGATTTCTGCTTGAGTAGGTTTAGTATAAAGCAGGCGCACATCAATCATATCCGGAGTTTCTTTGTTTACAGAACGGTATTTTTTGCTAAAAAGTTGGCGGTAAATAGCGGCAAAGTCTCCCCCCCAACCATTAAAAGACCATGCTTCATAAAAATTTTTGACCAGCTGCCCCACCACCGGTCCGCGCAATGCAACCATCATATCATGCCATGTATAGCGATACTCCTCCCCAATATTCATACCTCCTGTATAGGCTAACTCTCGGTCTATCAGATATACTTTGGTGTGGTCAAAGGTGGCCCATGTATTTAAATGGGTTCGTGCTTTGGCATGCGAATCTTTACGCAAATATTTTTTTATGCTTTTAGGCATAACAAAATCTTCTTTATATGCCAACTCCGGTTGACGGGTAGAATTGACAATATTGTTTAACTCATCGGTTAATACACGCACGTCTATTCCATCGGCAGAGCGAGCCTTCAGCATATCGGCAATTTTGATGCCATAGGGATCTGTACCAAAAATATACACTCTAGTAAAAATGGAATGTTGGGCTTGTTGGGCAGCTAACATAAAATGCGGAAAAAATTCTTCTCCGTCAATTAAGAGTTCCACTGAGGCTTTATAATTTTGTTTGCTGATATTTTTATCCAACCATTGATTAAAGTCTTGAAGGTCCATCTCTTGGTCATCAACAGACAAAGCGGGAACTTCCTCTAAATCTTTGTATCTGGGCGGGAAAGCCGTATAAATACTAGAAACCGTCAAAGAACCCAACCTTGTGGCCGAAGTGACAGGTGATTTGATAATTCCTAAAAAATGACTTTTAACAAAAAAGGACCACAAAAAATTGGCAGAAAACCCCAAGCGGGTCATCTCTTTTTCCAGTTCGTAGTAAGCGGGCAATTGCAACGGAGTGATGATACCCTGCTCTACATCCACATACAAAAAAGGTGTTAAAGGGACGTTTTTTAACTTCAGCAGGAAACGAGTGTAAGCAACACCGGCATCATTGACCATCTCTTTCAATTTTTCAAAAACCAGAAGATCAAATTCTTTGGATTGCACTTTTCCTATAACTTGAATATTAGACGGAGAATGGCTCAAATCTACCAAATCTAATTTACCGCTTAAATCCCTGTACAAGAGTGTTTCAAAATTTTCAATAAAAACCACTTTTCCTTCTTGCGCATTTTGTGGAGCAATGGAAATCAGCACTTCCTTTAACACTTCTGTCCACTCCTGTCCAACCACCACCACTTCCTGCTCATTTTTGTGATCTGCAAGGTCAAAAAATCTCTTAGGTTCCATTAAAGCATACGGATTTCCCTTCTCCATATCGGGTTTAGCAGAAGCAACAAAATAAAATTTTTCTCCTTCATAATTATAAAGCAGATAAAGTTTTTCCTTCCACAAAGATACTTTGGCAGGAGATAAAGAATGTTCTTCAATGGAAGAAAACACCTGATATTTTTGGGATTGTGTAGAAGCACAAGCACTGAGCAAACAAGAGGCCAAAACGGCATAAAAAATATAAAGAAAAGAAAATTTTTTCATATATCTATTGTATCAAAAACCAGCATCGTTAAAATTTTCTGTTGAAAATTTAATTAAAATAGATATACTAATAATGAGTTGTATCTTTTTCCGTCGTTATTTAATCTATAAGGAGCCGTCAATGAAAATCACCTTTGAAGGAAATAAAAAGGTACGGGTGCGTGTCAAAAATTTTGATGTATGGACAGATCAACCCAAAGAACAAGGCGGTGATGCCTCCGCCCCTACTCCGATTGACCTGTTTTTAGCATCATTGGGCAGTTGTTGCGGAGTGTTTGTTTTAAACTTCTTAAAACAACATGATTTGCCGGAAAATGTTTATTTAACCTTAGATCCTGTGTGGAACATCAGTGATTACGTAATTGAAAAAATAAAAGTATCTATCCATACCCCGTCAGGATTTCCGTCAAAATACGAAAATGCCTTGATTGAAGTGGCCAAACGTTGCCTGGTGGCAAGACACGTCAAAATAGAACATGATATTTCTTTGGTAAAAGAACCTTAAAAAAACCCCGCTTTATGCGGGGTTTTAAATTATTAGAGCAATGCCTTTTTAATCGTAGTGGCTAAGCGTTTTACGCCTTCTTCTATTTGCTGTGGTGAAGAATAAGAAAAGTTTAAGCGCAAATCATTCTTTTTAGCATCACGCGGTGGGTAAAAATCTACCCCAGCCACATAAGCCACATTTTCTTGTAAAGAAAGTTTTAACATTTCTTGAGCATCAATACGCTCCGGCAAAGTGACCCAAAGGAACAATCCTCCCTCCGGTTTGGTCCACTTTACTTCTTTGGGCATATATTTTTCCAGCATTTCTAACATTAAATTTCTTTTTCGACGGTACACTTCCACCACTGTTTGAATGTGTTGCAGTAAACGTCCGCTTCTCAAATAAGCCGCTGCGGCCAATTGAATAATGGGTGTGGTGCACAAATCCATTGCCTGCTTTAAAATAACGTATTTCTGTATCACTTCAGCAGGAGCCACCACATAACCTAAGCGAAAGCCCGGCACAAAGACTTTTGAGAATGTAAATAAGGTAATTACATTTCCGCGTCCGCCGTCCAACTCATAAAATGTTTTCGGAGAGACCCCTTCAAAACGCACTTGACGATAAGGAGAATCTTCCACAATTAAAGTATTGTATTTTTCGGCTAATCTTAAAATTTCTATACGACGTTCTTGCGGAATGGTTAATCCGTTTGGATTTTGAAAATCAGGTACCAAGTAAATAAATTTACAGGCTTTTCCGGTATCTTTTAACAATTGAAGTCTTTTCTCTATAGCAGCCGGGATAACACCAAAATCGTCGCTCTCTGCTCCATATACATCGGCACCGGAGGCTTCAAAAGCCTGCAAAGCACCTAAATAAGTGGGAGAAGATGTGACAATGCAATCGCCTCTGTTTAAAAAAATACGAGAGGTCATATCCAAGCCCTGTTGAGAAGCGGAAACTACCAAAAGTTGCTCTGCCGTAGCATCAATGTTTTCTGTCTCTTTCAACAACTTAATCAGTTCTTTCTTCAAAACGGCTTGGCCTTCTGTAGTACCGTACTGCAAGGATTCTTTGGGAGAAAGAGTCAATGCTTGCTGTATACTTTTGCTTACATCTTCTACAGGAAACAAATTAGGATCGGGTAAACCGCCGGCTAAAGAAATGACTTCCGGACGAGCAATTACCTTTAAAAGTTCGCGTATGGCAGAAGCCTTAATACTAAGAGCCGTATCTGAATATAATTTTGAGTAGTCCATCATTTACTCCTTTTTCATCTGCTGAAATAACGAGTTATTTAATATACTCGGTAATTTTAAGACTTAAATCTTTACTGGGTACGGAGTGGGTTAAAGCTCCGCTAGAAATAACATCTGGCTTGGCCTGACAATAAGCGGCCAAGTTTTCCTTATTAATTCCGCCGGAAATCTCCACCAAAGCGCGCCCGGCAATCCATTTTACCGCTTCTGCTGCCTGAGCAGGGGTCATATTGTCAAGCATAATAATATCAGCACCGGCTTCTAAAGCCTCATTGATTTGCGCCATATTAGTCACTTCTACTTCCACTTTAGGAGTATGTCCGATGGATTCTTTGATACGTTTAACAGCAGCGGTAATAGAGCCTGCCGCTGCGATATGATTATCCTTAATCATTACACTGTCGGCCAAAGACATACGATGGTTGCGCGCGCCACCGCAACGAACGGCATATTTATCCAACTTGCGCATGCCCGGCTGGCTTTTGCGTGTATCCACCATCATCACTCCGTAAGGCTTAGTAATTTCGGCATATTCGCGGCTGGCAGTAGCAATACCGCTCATACGTTGCATGAAATTTAATGCAGTCCGCTCCCCCTTTAAAATACTTAAAGTCGGTCCTTCCAATTCTAAAACTTTTTCACCTTTTTTAACAAAATCTCCATCTTTTTTTAAGGGAGTAAAAACGACATTTTCATCGACATACCAAAAAGTCTGACGGGCTATATCCATACCGCACAACACCAAATCTTCTTTAGCCACAATAACGGCACGAGCGCTATCTTGCTCCGTAAAAATATTATCAGAGGTAATATCCCCCAGTCCCAAATCTTCTTCAATGGCCAATTGTATAATTTTTTCAATAATCATTTGCTTAACTCAAACATTTTTTGTAAAGATTTTTGTGCACGGGCTATCACGTCACTCGATAGAGAAACTATTTGCTCCGGCTGAGGCTCTAACAAAGCCTGAAAAGTATTTTCCAACGTGTTTTGCTTCATATATTGGCACGTACCGAACGGCCAAACAAATTGCTTATCTGTAAAGGCGGCTTCCAAACGATTCACCAACCCTTGCTCCGTCAACATGCCAAAAATCTTGGCAGGGCTTTTGCTTACGTAGTCTTGCATCGCTTTGGTGCTGCCCACATAGTCGCACGCGGCACAAACTTGCGGCTGACACTCAGGGTGACAAATAACCACAATATCAGGATATTGCGCACGTAATTTTTGCACGTCTTCTACGCTATAGCGATCATGCACGCAGCAACTTCCGCCTGCGGCAATAATTTTTTTAGGATTTCCGCGTCGTTTCAACTCTTGCTCTATGTTTTGAGCCATTAACAAATCCGGCACGAAAATCAATTCTTTTTGGGGCAATCTTTCCGCAATATCAAAGACATTGCCGGAGGTGACACAAACATCACATTCTGCTTTTACCTCTGCAGTACTATTAACGTAGCAGAGTACCGCAACATCAGGATATTCTCTTTTTAGTCGGCGCACTTCTTCAGCAGTAATAGCATCGGCCAAACTACAGCCAGCTTTTCCCGCCGGAATAATAACGTGCTTACAAGGATTTAAAATTTTAGCCGTTTCTGCCATAAACCAAACACCGGCGAAAATAATTTTTTCTTCGCGCACTTCTTTTGCTTTCAAACTTAATGCATAAGAGTCTCCGCTAAAATCAGCCACACCCAACACTAATTCCGGCACTGTATAAGAGTGGGCTAAAATAACGGCATTTTGCTCTTTTTTAATTTGGTTAATGGAAAGGGTGTAAGGAGCAATTTGAAGACAGTCGGCATAGGTCCATTTTCGCCCTTCTAAATGCGAAACAGAACCCAAAAGCCCATAGAGTCTATGGGCTTCTTGTGTTAAAAGTTCTTCTTTGTTTGGAAGTTCAAAAGACATCTTATAAATCAGCCTCTTCATCCGGCAAGGCTTCCTGGTCCGTCACCGGAGCAGTGACATCAGCTGAAAGCTGATTTCCTTCTCCGTCTACTACTGTCTTTTTAACAGACATCGTGCGGTTGGGTCTTTGATTTTTTTGATGTGTAGTACTTTGAATATAAGAAACGCCACTGACCTGTTCTTCATAAGCGCTGACGCGTTCATAACTATCATTAGGCACGATAAGGTTATCAAATTCTTGGTCTACAATCTGATACTTGGCATACTGGTCGGACAATCCTTCAGATTGGGTCGAGGTGGTGGAACAACCCACCGCAAAAGCACCTATTACTGCCAAAAGAAAAATTTTTTTCATAAGAATCTCTCCTTAATTGCTACAACATATCATTGCTAAATACATTGTATAAATTATTTTCCCCTCCATGTTAATATTTTTTACAAGCAAGGCTAAGGTTTTTGTAAAATAGAATATATCTTTCCTAATTTTTCATTATTAAGCTGGAGTTCTATATGGAAACATTATTAAATTGTGTCAATGCCCTAAATTCATTTATTTGGGGCCCACCCATGATTATTTTAATTTTTAGCATGGGTATTTATTTTACGTTCAAGTTGGGTTTTATCCAAAAACATGTATTTAAAGCGATTTCTCTTTCTTTGAGCAGTGATGAAGGAAGCGGCACCGTCAGCAGTTTTGCTTATTTAGCCATGATGATTGGCGCTACTGTAGGAACGGGCAGTATTTTGGGTGTCACCACTGCAGTGTCTGAGGGTGGACCCGGAGCTGTTTTTTGGATGATTGTAGCTGGATTTTTTAACTTCGTAATTAAATACTGCGAGTGTACGGCCACCGTCAAATATCGCCTGCATAAAGAGGGCGAATATGTGGGCGGACCGATGTATGTAATGGCGCGCGTACTTAAAATGAAATGGCTGGCTTTTATTTTTTCTATCGGCACTATTTTTATGGCCATTGTAGCAGGGGCCGCCTTACAATCAAACTCTATTGCTGATGTTTTAAGAGAAGGCTATAGTTTGAACCCTTGGATAATTGGTACTATCGTAGCCGCCTTAGCAGCGGTTATTACCATTGGCGGGGTAAAAAGAATCGCTGCCTATTCTGAATGGTTAGTACCTATCATGGGATCGGCTTATATTTCTATTGTTCTTATCATTATGTGTATGAATTTCACCAAAATTCCGCAAGCGATTGAGCTTATCATCACTTCTGCTTTCACCGGAAAAGCCGCCGTCGGAGGAGCGGCCGGCGTCACCGTTATGGCACTCTTTCAATCGGCTTTAAGTGCTATTGGTATCGGCGTGTCCAGAAGTGTGTTAAGCACAGAAGCCGGACTAGGCAGTGCTTCTATCGCCGCTTCTGCTGCGCAAACCAAGAGTGCCGTAAAAATGGGTATTATATCTGCAACATCTGTTTTCTGGACGGTACTCATTTGTACTTTTTCCGGTTTGGTCATTGTGTTGGCCGGAGATTGGCAAAACCCCAACGTTTTTGCAGCCAATCTCTGTAATAGCGCATTCAAAACAGTTCCTTATTTAGGAACGCCCGTATTAATATTTTCACTTATTATTTTTTCGTTCACCACCTTAATTGGTTGGTCCTACTACGGAGAAAAAGCCTTGCAATTTTTAGGTGGCGGAAAGTGGGCCATAGCATGGCGCGTATTTTATGTTATTATCTGCGTCATAGGCGGCGGTTTAGGCACCACATTTTCTTTAAGTTGGACAATTTCCCCCGATGCCTTTGAAGTAGGTCTCAGCACCCGCTTGGCATGGGGATTGACGGTACTGATGATGACATTGATGACCTTACCCAATGTTTATATGTTATGGAAAATCCGTCATAAACTACAAAAAGAAACTCAAAAAAACTTACATAAAGTCTTATAATAAAACCCCGCTTTTGAAGCGGGGTTTGTATTTATTTTTCTATTTGATTTAATCCTTGATTTCTCTCTGAAAATATCATCTTAGTTGCTTGGTTGAAATTTCTGCCGGCAGGTTGTTGATACGGCAACAAATCAAACTCTGGCATCACAGAATATAAATGATCAAAAACATCCGACTGTATTGCCTCATATTTTACCCATTCTGTCGTAGCGGTAAAACAATAAATTTCCAGTGGCAGTCCCGCCGTAGTGGGAGCCAATTGACGCACCATGCAGGTTTCTTTATGATCAATGGTGGATAAACTGTTTAAGTAAGCCACCGCATATTGACGGAAAGTACCTATATTGGTTAAATGACGTCCGTTCAAAACACTTTCTTTGTTGCCATGTTTTTCATTAAAATCACGAATTTCTGTTTCTTTATTTTCCAAGTAATCCGAAATCAGTTTGATTTTTTTCAAGCGATTTAACAAATTTTGATCCAAAAACTTAATCGTTTCCACGTCTATATTAATAGAACGTTTAATACGTCTTGCACCACTTTGGAACATACCGCTCCAATTCTGAAAAGGACGAGAAACTAAATCATACGCAGGAATATTTACGATAGTATTATCAAAGTTTTGCACGCGCACCGTAGTCAATGTAATATCAATTACCGTACCGTCTGCCCCATGAGATTCCATAGTAATCCAGTCTCCAATTTTTAGCAGATTATTACTGGCCAGCTGGATACCGGCAGCAAAACCCAAAATAGGATCTTTAAAAATCAACATAAACACAGCCGCTGCCGCAGACAAACCCGTAATGACGTACATCGGCTTCTTGCTGATTAAAATAGAAATGATGACTAATGCCCCCAACAAATAGATGACAATTTTGCCCGCCTGAAATACACCCCGCAACGGGACATTGGGGTTTCTGCCATACATATAATCCAATATATTCATTGCACATACAAACAGGTGCATAAAGCAAGATACTACATAAATCCCCACCACCTTTTGCATGACGGAAACCCAAAATAGCCCTTCCACCGGAATAAACAAAGAATATAACTGTATCACCGCTACAGCAGAAACAGCATAGCCGGTAGCTGCTAAAATATGAGAATGTTTGACTGCTTGAAAGAAATGAGGAAACTTCGACCCAAAAAAGGAACGATCAAAAATAAAAAGAAGCAGTCTTTTGCAAATTTTGGCAATCAAAAAAACGGCCAAAACCAATAATAAAATCCCTAAAATTTCCGCAGATAAAGAACTTGCTCTTTCAGATACCAATGCCCAAGAAGAAAACAATTTTCCCAACCAAGCACTTAACATATACCCTCCTTCGTTTTTTTCTTTAAAAAAGTTATTATAATTAAGTGTATGAAAAAAGTTTTCCCATTGGCAATATTCTCTTTATTCATAACGGATTGTTATGCACCTCTTAATAATTCCGGTACAGCCACCAACAAGGCGTGGTTGGATATTCCTGCCAAAAAAACTGATTTTGACGGAAAACAGTTTGACTCTTGCTATCAGTTCCGTCTCACCTTTTCCCCCTCTGAGGCCAAAGAAAATTTAATGAAGCAACAAACTTGCATAAACTCTTGCTGTTGGCGAAGTGAACACAAAGAAGTAGTGTTGGACTTTAATAAAAACTTTGAGAAAAATCTAAAATATTACGGACGTGCTTATAAATACACACCGGAAAAAATTACCCTTTC
Organism: Elusimicrobiaceae bacterium; assembly: GCA_017520185.1. Taxonomy (NCBI): domain Bacteria; kingdom Pseudomonadati; phylum Elusimicrobiota; class Elusimicrobia; order Elusimicrobiales; family Elusimicrobiaceae; species Elusimicrobiaceae bacterium. Next base: position 113,592 of record JAFXGO010000029.1, read on the forward strand.
CGTCAGCCATTCCAATTTCGTCAACACTACTTCCGTTCAAGTTTCCCCGAAAGGAAGTATTAATAACAACGGATTGGTGAAGTTAAAAAGAGAGTTGGTAGAAGACCTTGTCCGCTTAGCTCAAATAGAAAGCCAAGCCCGTTTTCTACAAGTTCGTCGAAATGCCTATTTGGCTGACCAAGCCGCTCTGCAAGAGGATAGCATCGATACTGCCCAAGACCCTGCCGCCCGACAACGGGCACAAGATTTGTTGCAACGGTTGGAAGGATCAAAAGTAGATCGCTATTTTTATAGTTTAAATAAGAATTATAAAAAGAAAGGTTATATTTTCTTGCTGAGTCAACGAATCTATACGGCCCAGCACCGTGATGAAAATATTTATACCGTTTATTGCAAGGCAAAAGTACAAATGGGCAAACAAGCCGAAAATTTACAAAACCGTACTGTCAGTTGCGGAATATGGAAAGTGGATCTAGAACACTCTATCGCTAGTCCTTTAGATAGCGTAGCACGAAAAATCAAAACGCAAAACTAATATTTTCAATACAAAAGCCCTAATTTTATAATAAATAACCCTCCGAAAATAGGAGGGTTTTTAAATATTTCTATTTTTTGCCGGCTGATTTAGCCGCTTCATGATTACGTTGTTTAAGTTTTCCCATGATTTCAGGAGGAACAATATTCTTAAAAGTCCCCTCATCTAATGCTTTTTGAATATCAAAAGTACGCGCATCGGCCTCCTTTTGAGCCGCCATCGGATCTTTCATACCCAATCCGTTGTTTTTCGCTTCCGGATTTTGATTTGTTTGTTTAGGAACAGCAGTAGACGAAGATTTAAAATCTTTCGCCTTTTTATAACTCGGTTCATAACTGGATTTGGCGCTGGTTTTTGTACCGACAACCGGTGTTGCAGCGGGGGCTGCCCCTGCCGGCTGATCTTCTTTGGTACCAAGCATAAAGGCCTGCGTAGTCCCGCCCGGAGTCAATGGTTGGGCTACTCTTGACGTTGTTGTAGGACGAGCCACCACCGCATTACTGCGTGGCCTGACCAACGGAACAACGTCTGTTTTCGGATGCGTCACAACGGCTGTTGTCTTTGGATGAGCAAACAAGGCAACTGCCGCAAACATAAAACAAACAATTAAAAACAAATGTTTCATATATATCTCCTTTTTTATAGTATAGCAAAGCGATATGTTTTTTCAAGGTATACTACCGGCGAAAAATTTCCGTCACTCGGCTAAAAATCCCCGTACACCACGCAATTGTCAACCCATAATTACTCACCGGCACGCCGGATTGGCTCAAATGGGCCAAACGATTTAAAATTTGTTGTCTTGTCACCATACATCCGCCACATTGCAGTGCCAACTTATAAACCGATAAATCCGAAGGCAACGGATCTAAATTGGTGACATAATCAAAATATAATTTTTTACCTGTCTTTTTCTGCAATAGGGCCGGCAGTTTTACCCTGCCGATATCGTCACACACATTTACACTATGTGTGCAAGACTCCAACACCAATACTTTATCCCCCTCTTGCAAAGAATCTATTTTTTCCGTTCCTGTCAAAAATAAATCAAAATCCCCCTTTAAACGAGAAAAAAGAATGCTAAAGCTGGTAAGCGGAATATGGCTGGGGACCAAAGGATTGACCTGTGCAAATACTTGCGAGTCTGTCACCACCAACTTAGGACTATGCTTTTTCAGCCATCCTTGTAATTGATTCGGCTGCAAACAAATTCCGACGGCATGATTATCTAGCAAACCACGCAAACTTTGTACCTGTGGCAAAATAAGACGGCCTTCCGGAGCGGAGGAATCTATCGGCATAACAAAAACCACCTCATCTCCCTCTTTTACAAATCCGTCAAAGATATCATCGTGATTATAGGCATTTGGCGGCATATGGCGGATAATGGCCCCTACTAAACTGCCTGTATCTGCCCATTTATCTGAAAACTCCACTACTTCCGCTCCCTCTATCTCAGATGCAACAGACGGCAACAAATCTGCCTTATTGTGCACTAAAAAGTAGGGAATGTTTTTTGCTCGAAAAAGAGAAGTCCATTGATATTCGTAATCGGCAAATTCTTCGGTAAAAACCAAAATAGCCAAATTTACCTGCTCCAAAACTTCTTGAGTCTTGGCCACACGTTGAGCCCCTAATTCGGAGGCATCGTCTACTCCTGCTGTATCTATCAAGGTGACCGGCCCTATTCCCAAAATTTCCATATTTTTTTTAACGGGGTCGGTAGTAGTGCCGGCCACATCGGCTACGACGGCCGTTTTTTGACGGGTCAGCGCATTAATCAGTGAACTCTTGCCCACGTTCATTCTGCCAAAAATACCGATATGAGGTCTATTTAGTTTTACCATACTTTTATTATATATTTTAAAAAGCAAGAAAATACGTTCGTTTCGTTCCTGACACCCCTGCTTTAATGTATAATAAAGGATATACCCTTTTAGAGGTGGTTATGACAAAAAATTGCAGCTCAACGTTTACCGATAACACAAAACAAATGAAAGCCTTTGACGTGTATTTAAAAGAACGCGCCAAGTTGGTAGAAAAAAATCTTTCCAAATTTATTAACAAAATTCCCAATTCTCCCAAAATTTTAACAGACTCTATGGATTATTCCTTACAGGCTGGCGGCAAACGCGTTCGCCCCATTTTGGCAATGGCTACCGCAGAGGCTTTTGGCAAAAAGCCAGCCGATGTCATGCCGGCTGCCTGCGCGCTGGAAATGCTGCACACCTATTCTTTAATTCATGACGATTTACCTTGCATGGATAATGATGATTTAAGACGCGGAAAACCCACCAATCACAAAGTTTTTGGCGAAGACTTATCTTTGCTTGCCGGTGATGCTATGCTTACCTATGTGTTTGAGGTCTTTGCCCAAAACGGAAAAATAAAATCCATCGGGTATGAAAACACGTTGCTTGCTTTGCAAAATTTTGCCCACCGCGCCGGTGCTTCCGGTATGGTTGGCGGTCAAACGGCTGACGTATACGCTGAAGGTATGGGTACGCAAGAGGCCTCCAGCTTCCGCGCCGAAAAACTCAAGAAAACCTCTAAAAAGTTAGCCGACAAAAGTTTGCATTATTTCCTTTTACCTCAATCGGTCAAAGAAACCACCCCTGAAAATGTACTGCTTTACATTCACGCCAACAAAACCGGTGCTTTAATTCGCGCCAGTGTAGAAACGGGGGCCATTTTGGCCGGAGTCAAAGGAGCAGATTTGAAACATATCCAAAAATATGCAGATTGTATCGGTTTGGTGTTCCAAATTGTAGACGATATTTTAGATGTCACCGCTTCTGCCAAACAGTTGGGTAAATCCAACAGCGATGCCCAAAACGGCAAACTTACCTTTGTCAGCCTGTTTGGATTAGAAGGAAGCCGCAAACACGCCCAATTGCTGATTGCTAAAGCGCAAAAAGCCTTAGATAGTTTAAAAAACGTCAATCGCAAAAACTTGGCTCCGTTGTATTGCATGGCTGAATTTTTCAAAACCCGTACTTATTAAGGAGTGCTCATGAAAGTATTACCCACCGTCAAAACTCCCGCTGATTTGCGCAATATTAAGCGTGAACTTCTGCCCACGTTGTGTGAAGAAATTCGGCAGGAAATCATTCAAACCACCAGCAAAAACGGAGGACATTTAGGCTCTAGTTTAGGAGCGGTGGAAATTATTACGGCACTTCACTATGTGTTTAATACTCCCAAAGATAAACTGGTTTTTGATACCGGTCACCAGGCATACGCACATAAACTTTTAACAGACAGACAAAGCCAATTTCACTCTATCCGCACCAAAGGCGGCCTTAGCGGATTTCCTAAACGAAGCGAAAGCAAATATGATGATTTTGGCGTAGGTCATGCCAGCACGGCTTTATCGGCTGCATTGGGTATGGCCATTGCACGCGATCAAAAGAAATCTGATGCACGCATTGTAGCATTAGTGGCAGACGGAGCCTTAACCGGCGGTATGTCTTATGAAGCCATGCAAAATGCAGGGCTTTTAGGCTCTGACATGTTGGTGATTTTAAACGACAATCAAATGTTTATTTCCAAGCGTGTCGGAGCTTTGGGGCAACTGCTCACCAAACTGCTCACCAAAAAATATGTACAACTGGCTGAAGAAAAAGCCGCAAGTTTTCTAAAGCAGTTTGACGAATTAGGCAATAATGCCGCCAAACTGGCCAAAAGAGCGCGCTCTATTTTATTTCCGGGAACTATTTTTGAAGAAATGGGTTTCCGTTATTATGGCCCCGTCAACGGAAACGATATTGAGGCCATGATAGAAGTGTTGGAAAGTGTAAAAGAAATAAAAGGCCCCGTACTTTTGCACGTAGTCACCAAAAAAGGCAAAGGCTACACACCGGCCGAAGAAAAACCGACCAAATTTCATGGTATCGGTATCTTTGATGCCGACACAGGCGACACTATCGGTAAAGCTAGTTGTATTACCTTTACTAAAGCCTTTTCCGATACCATCGTAAAATTGGCCAAAGAAGATAAAACCATTAATGCCATCACCGCCGCTATGCCGGAAGGAACGGGTTTGGACGAATTTCGTCACACTTATCCGGAGCGATTTTTTGATGTCGGCATTGCCGAAGAACATGCCGCTACCTTTGCAGCAGGTTTAGCCGCTGAAGGCATGAAGCCGGTAGTAGCGGTTTATTCCTCTTTTGCCCAACGCTGTTATGACCAAATTGTGCATGACATTGCTTTGCAAAATTTGCCCGTCGTTTTTGCATTAGACCGCGCCGGACTGGTGGGTGAGGACGGCCCTACCCATCATGGGGCTTATGATTTGAGTTTCCTGCGCAGCACCCCTAACTTAATCATCGCCGCACCGGCTGATGAAAATGAATTGCAACATATGCTCAAAACGGGTGTAAATTGCGGCAAACCATATGTGTTGCGTTATCCGCGCGGATCGGGCTTTGGAGTAAAAATAGATGAAGAACTGCAAGACTTGCCCATCGGCAAAGGTGTTTGGCTTAAAAAAGGAAACGACCTTACTATTGTAGCGGTAGGCAACCGTGTACACCCTGCCTTAGAAACGGCCGAACTCTTACGAAAAAAAGGCATAGACGCAGGTGTAATTAATGCTCGTTTTGTTAAACCTTTGGATACAGATATATTGGATCAAGCCCTAAAAGGTTCCCCCCGTATTGTGACGGTGGAAGACAACAGCCTTTGCGGAGGATTTGGCTCTGCCGTAGCGGAATATTTAACCAGTCAAGAGAAACCCTTTAAACTCTTGCGTTTGGGCTTGCCGGACGAATTTGTAGAACATGGAAAAGTAAGCCAGTTGTTTGAACAATTAGGCCTTACTCCGCAAAAAATGACGGAACAAATACTCAAATGGGGTAAATAATTATGAAAAAAAACACCAAAGTGAGAAATGTAGCCGCAGCAGAACATGATTCTTCTTACATCCGCGCCTATGAGGATATTGATTTGTTAAACAAATCCACATTGCGCCCCGTACGCATTCAACTGGAAGTGTTAAAACCGGAACTTTACTTACAAGCACTTAATATTACACAAACCATCGTCTGTTTCGGAAGTGCGCGTGTACGTCCTGAAAAAGAAGCAAAAGCCATCGTCGCCGCCGCCAAAAAAGAATTGGCCAAAAAACCCAAAAGCAAAATATTACAAACAAAATTGGCTGAAGCGGAAGGCTTGCTCTCTTTGTCCAAATATTATGAAGTCGGCCGCGAATTTGCAAAATTGGTTGTGAAAAAAGGCAAAAAACGCTTTGCTGTAGTGACAGGTGGCGGACCGGGCCTGATGGAAGCGGCCAATCGCGGAGCTTTTGAAAACGGCGGCACCAGTATCGGTTTTAATATTACGTTGCCGCACGAGCAACGCCCCAACCCCTACATCACCAAGAATTTGGCTTTTTTATTTCATTATTTTGCCATTCGCAAACTCCACTTGGTCATGCGCTCTAAAGCCATTTTAGGGTTTCCGGGCGGATTTGGCACATTTGACGAACTGTTCGAAATTCTCACCCTAATCCAAACCTATAAAAAAGAAGAAATCCCCGTTATTTTAGTGGGTAAGGAATTCTGGAGCAAGGTGGTTAATTTTGATGCTTTAGCCTCTTACGGTGTGATTAATAAAGCCGATGCCAAAATGTGCCACATCGTAGACACCGCCGAAGAAGCATGGGCTGTTATTGCAGACTTCTACGGTATTAAATAGAAAATCTGAGTGTTCAAAACCCCGCCGAATCGGCGGGGTTTTTAGTGAAATATTTTCTAAAGAGTGTAATAACAAGAACCGGCACCACATAAACAACTGAAAATTGGCTTATTAAATCTTAACTTTGCACAGACCTCTCTTTCACAAGTCCGAAAACACCTCATTCAAAGGAAGAAATTTTTTATATCCAAGTATAGCAAGTTTAAAAAATATCCGTTATGTGAGGTATTTTTACTTTCTCTGTCGACTAAACTTCTTGCTTACTTTGGGGCAATGCCAAAAAGTAAGAATAAATTCTTTACCCGAAAAACAACGAAACCCGACACTTTGCGTATCGGGTTTCTGTACTTATCGTCTCAGATGAAAAACTTGAATATTATGCTTGCTTAATGGCATTTAGTAAATCATCGGTATCAAACGGCTTATACAACACACCGCTGGCACCTAATCTTTTGGCTTCGGTGGTAATCGTTTCTTGTTTAAGGCCGGTCACCATCAATACTTTGACAGGCGGATACTGTTTTTTTAAGCGAGCCAAAATATCCAACCCATTTTCCGTCGGGAAAAAGACATCCAATAAAATCAGCGAAGGAATTGTTTTTTCCATCTTTTCAAATAACTCTTGTGAACCACCCGCTTCCAACACCACTTCATAACCGGAAGATTCTAACACGTTCTTAATAGCAGAACGCAACATCACAGAATCATCCACTAAACCTATTTTTAACATACTCTCCCCTATTTAATATATTGCGCTACTAATTTTTCCCCAAAATCCAACAAAGCCTGTGTGTCTTTTTTGGTAGCGGTTTCGGCATATACGCGCACCAACGGCTCTGTGCCGGACGGACGCACTAATAACCATTCATCATTTTCAAAATAAATTTTCACACCGTCTAAAGTGGACACTTCGGCCACTTTAAAAGAAGCTATTTTTTTCGGTAATTTTTTACGCAATTTTTCTTCAAAAGCAGCCTTATCAATGGCTTTGGCGGCAGGCAAGTCTCTGCGCAAATAAACAGAGGCGCCATATTCTTTGGCCACTTCGTCACACAATTCAGATACTTTCTTTTTAGTGTTGGCCAAAATATCCAGCCAAGCCAATGCAACGGCCAAGCCATCTCTGTCAGAGGCTCCGCCTTTCCAAGCAAAACCACCGGCTTCTTCTACCCCAAAAGCCACATCTTCCAAGTTCATCACTTCGGCCACATATTTAAATCCTACCGGCACTTCCTCAAAGCCCAAGCCTTTGGCACGAGCAATACGTCTGGGCAAATATCCCATAGAAACCGTTTGCACTATTTTGCCTTTAAATTTTTTATCGTTAGTTAAGTGATGCAAAAGTACCGCAGCTACCAATCCGGGCGTCACATAATTGCCTTTTTCATCTAACAAACCAAATCTGTCCCCGTCTCCGTCAAAAGCAAAACCGGCAATAGCCTTTTTTTCCAAAACAGTCTTTTTCAACTCTGCCATATTTTTTAAAGAAGGATCCGGTTGTAAACCGTTAAACGTAGGGTCATGTTTATCATGTAAGGCCACAATTTTATTAGACGGTAATAATTTTTCTAACCAGCCGGCCGTTGTGCCATACATATAATCTACGGCGATGTTCCCTTTCAGCGTGGCAATTTTCTTTACGTTAGCGATAGAAGATAAATATTTTTGATAAAGATCATTTAAATTCTTCTGCTCGGCTTTTTGACCGTATAAGAAAAGGACAGGATTTTCATCTACATTTTCCTCTATCTCTTTGCTCTCGCGCACAGGTATGGAACAACCGGCCAATTTGACCTTGACTCCGTTATACTGGGCAGGATTATGGCTGGCCGTCACCATGATGCCCAACCAAAACTTTTTAAGTGTCAGCATGCTGACCATAGGAGTTGTCACCGGACATTCAGACAAAATAACATCTATTTTATTGGATCGCAAAATGCTGGCAATATCGGCTGCAAACAAATCCGACATAAAACGATGGTCAAAGCCTACAAATACTTTGGCACTTTTCCCCTCATCTTCAGAAGGGGCATTTTCATTAATATAATCTGCCAATGCCTGTGCCAAACGGCGCACATTTTCATACGTAAAATCCCAAGCGATTACTCCTCTCCAACCATCAGTACCGAATTTAATTTCAGCGGCCATAGCAGCCCTCCGTAAAAAATAAAATTTTCTATTTCCATATTTTTATGCTTTATAAATAAAAAGTGGAGGTGGGGGGATTCGCACCCCCGTCCGAACATCCTAACAACCCAGACCCTACAGGTTTAGCTGCACTTTATTAATCATGAAGTAAGCGTGCAGCAGCACCTTCATGATTTGTTTCGTAGGTCTTACATATATCAAGACGAAACGCGCCCGATATATGGCATTTCACATAATGACTGCTATTCCCAAGTGTGTGAAAAGCACTCAGGAAGCAGTGGACTAAGCGTTAGCCCAAGCGACTTGATTGTCGTTAGTTATTTTTGTAGCCCTATTTGAATTGGCCTGGCCAACCAATACCTGCTTCTAGGTCATAACAGATACCCGTCGAATCTATTACACCCCCGTAAATACGGAAATTTTCAAAGAACGCGGCTTTTGACTAGCCGCCCCTATAAACGGTATTATATTGTATCATTTTCTTATAGCAATTTTGGAACGTTGGCACAATACATTACTAAAAATTTATGTACACCACCACTAAACCTACCATTTATTTGATTGACGGACTCAACTTAGTACGCAGTTTTCTATGGCAATTTGCGCGTACGGAAGAAGAAGTGACGGCGGATTTTTTGGATTTTTTAGAAGAAGTTTCTAATGACGAAAAATATAATATGCATGAGTATTGCGTAGTATTTGACGGTGCTTACCGCTCTGTAGGGCCTTTATATCGTGGCGGAGTGCATATTATTTTTTCAGAACAAGATACCGCTGACGATTATATTTACCAGCAAGCCTATTTTCTTGCGCAACAAAATCGCCGCGTTATCGCGGTGACTTCAGATAGAGATTTGCAAAGCAGACTCAAAGACATCGGTGTAAAAACGCTATTTTGTCAGAAATTTTACAACAGTTTAAAGTTATCCTACCGTTAAAAGAATTGTAATCTTGCTTTTTTTTTGTTAAAATAATAACAGAAGGGCTGGTGGCGGAATTGGTAGACGCGACAGACTTAAAATCTGTTGGCCGCAAGGCCGTGGGGGTTCGAGTCCCCCCCTGCCCACTCTTTTTTTAAAGACCGGGCCGACCCGGCAGAGGGTGACATGTTAGAAGATTTGCAAAGAACATTGGGAAAGGCCTTTGGTTGGGTGTTTACGGTCCATTCTACCGGACTTCGTTTTTTTTCTATCGCGATGGTTGTTGCGGTAATTTTCTTGTTATTGGGCTTCCGGCTTATCGGTGGCCTGTTTTTATTGATAGCTTGTTTCTGCGCTTTCTTCTTCCGCATTCCCAAAGTCAATGCTGTTTTTGCTGATGATGAAATTGCCAGCCCGGCCAACGGTACTGTGATTAGTATCAAAACCGAAGATGACCCCAATTCCATCGTTATCCGCATTTTCTTATCCGTTTTTGATGTCCATGTACAACGCGCTACAGTAAGCGGGAAAATCGGTGAGATTTTCTATCATAAAGGCTTGTTCCTTTTTGCCAACAATCCTGATGCCGCTTCTAAAAATGAACGCAATTTGATTCAAATCTACCGCCCGAATAGCGACCGTTTTGCTCACGTAGAGCAATTAACCGGTGCTATTGCTCGCCGTATTGAATGCTGGGTAAAACCCGGTCAAGAAGTAAAAACCGGGGATTTAATCGGCTTGATTCGTTTCGGCAGTCAAGTAGCGGTATACCTGCCTAAAGATGCCGTACGCATCATCGTCAAAGAAGGTCAAAAAGTAGAAGGTGGCAACACCGTCTTGGCCTTGTGGAAATAATTATGTCCCAAGAAAAAAATACGCCAAAAGCCGTACAAAAAATCAAACAAACCGGAGCTGCGGCCGCGCCTTCTTTATTTACATTGGGCAACTTAGCCTGTGGTTTCTTTTCTATTTTATCTGCCGCTCAAGGCAACTTTGCAAAAGCCGGTTGGCTTATTTTGATTGCTGCCGTTTTTGATTTATTTGACGGTCGTGTGGCACGCATGTTAGGTACGGAAAGTGAATTTGGGGTAGAAATGGATTCTTTGGCAGATGCCGTTTCTTTCTGCACTGCTCCTGCTATTTTGATGTATTTTATGGTGTTGCACCAATACCCTTTATGGGGTGCTCCCATTGCTTGTGTATATGCCTGTTTTGGCGTTTTGCGTTTAGCCAAATTTAATACAATGGCCCATGCCGGCGAAGGGTCCAAGAAATATTTTTCCGGCCTTCCTGTTCCGGCTCCTGCCGCCATTTTAGCCTCTTTTGCTATTTCTTACAGCATCATGCAGTCCGGTGGGCACAACTTGCGTCTGATGCCCGTATTTTTACCGCATATTTACAATTTGGTTGCTTTTGCTATGTTGGTAATGGCGATTTTGATGGTTTCCACCGTTCCGTATGCTGCGTTTAAATCCAAACGGGAAAACAAAAAAATGAGTGTATGGACTATGCTTTTATTAGTGGTATTGGTGGTACTGCTTATTCGTTTTCCGCAAGACATTGTGTTTATTGTTATGACTTCCTATGTTTTGTTTGGAATATTGGCTCTTTTTTACAGAGCATTTAAGGGAATTAAAGTAGAAAAATAAATTTTCCTTTTTCTTAAAAGCCCGTGTTAAAAGCACGGGCTTTTCTTTGATTTATTTTGAGAAATTGCTACAATAAATCAAAAGGAGCTTTCTGTGAAAACATCTTTGCAAGAATTTGATAAAAAAATGGCCATCAAATTAGAAACGCTGACCCTTTTTGGCATTGATGAGGCAGGGCGTGGCCCTTTGGCCGGCCCGGTAGTAGCATGCGCCTGCTTTATTGCCCCCAACATGTACGGCGATTTTGAAGATGTAAACGACAGTAAAAAATTAACTGCTCAAAAAAGAGAAAAAATCTTTGACAGAATGAATCAACTTGGTATTTTGTATAGAGTAGGGTTTGCTTCTGCCGAAGAAATAGACCGTTATAATATTTTGCAGGCTACATTTTTGGCCATGCGCAGAGCCGCACAAAAATTTTATAAACTTCATAAGGCCGTTGCTTTGGTAGACGGAAATCATTTAATCAAAGATTTCCCCCTCTGCCAACAAGCCGTTGTAGACGGTGATGCCAAATCTCTAAATATTGCCGCAGCCAGCATTATTGCCAAAGTGACTCGAGACCGATACATGAACACCCTGGAAAAACTCTATCCCGGTTATGGTTTTTCCGCTCACAAAGGCTACGGTACGCCTAAACATATTGAGGCTGTACGAAAGTTAGGCCCTTGTAAGGAACATCGTAAAACTTTTGCCCCGATACGAGATTTTTTTCAACCCACTTTATTTCCATGAACACTACACAAGCAGGATTTTTGGCAGAAGATAAAGCCGTTGCCTTATTGCTAAGTAAAGGCCATCGAATTATTGCGCGCAATTATCGCCAACAATGCGGAGAAATAGATATTATTTCTTATGACGGAAAAACATTGGTTTTTTCTGAAGTGAAACAACGCAAAAGCGATGCCTTTGGCGGCCCCATAGCCGCTATTACCAAGAGCAAACAAAACAAAATCGTACAAACGGCAGTATTATATATTAAGGAAAATGCTCCCAAATTTGATAGTATAAGATTTGATGCTATATGTCTGCTGGGTGAGCAAGCAACTCATATACCCAATGCTTTTACACCTACGCGGAGCACTTTATAAACGGAGGCCGTATGACTCAACTTCAGCAAGTCAAAAAAGCTGTTGCCTATATCAACAAAAAAACCAAAAATTTTAAGCCGGAAATCGCCATCATTACAGGTTCCGGTTTAGCGGGATCTATTCCCCCTTTGGACAAGAAAATTACCATCTCTTATGCTGATATTCCCGGTTTTTTGCAAAGCACTGTACCGGGACATACGGGCAATTTGATTTTTGGTACTTACAAGGGCAAAAATATTATGGTCATGCAGGGCCGTTTTCACTATTACGAAGGACACCCGATGAAAGACTTGGCCATTTCTATCCGCACCATGTTTATGTTAGGCGTAGAAAAATTGGTGGTGTCTGCCGCTGTGGGCTCTTTGGATATGAAGTTACAGCCCGGCTCGGTATGTGTACTAAGTGATCATATTAACTTTATGGCAAACAATCCGCTCATCGGCAATCATGAAAAAGAATTTGGCCCCATGTTCTTTGATTTGTCTGAAGCATACGATAAAAAATTGCGCAAAGTGACCTTAGATGCCGCTAAAAAACTAAAAATCAGTGCCAAAGAAGGATGCTATTTTGCTGTGACAGGCCCGAACTTTGAAACCCCGTCTGAAATCAAAGCTTTCAAAAAACTAGGTGCCAGCGTAGTGGGCATGAGCGTAGTGCCGGAAGTGTTGGTGGCACGCCAATGCGGTATCCGCGTATTGGGGCTTGCGTGGGTCACAAATATGGGTTGTGGCATTTCCAAAACGCCGCTTTCTCATGAACAAACTATCAGCGAAAGCAAAAAAATCGAAGGAAAATTTAAAGACTTGTTGGAAAACGTACTTCCCAAAATCTAATTTACATACCCCCGCCGTATCTAGCGGCGGGGTATTTTGCGTATGTCAAAAGCCATTTTACGTTTAGGAAAAGAAACATTGGTTTACGGCACCTCCACTGTTATAGCGAGGTTGCTCAATTTCTGTTTGGTTCCTTTTTATACCTATTATTTGGCTACTGCCGAATATGGCGTAGCCGCTACGGTATTTGCCTTAATCGCTTTACTCAATGTAATCTTTCTGTTCGGCATGGACCAAAGTTATCTGCGTTTTGCCAGCGAAGCGGAAAACAAAAAAGAAGTTTTTCAACATTGTTTTTACGGATTGCTTTTGTATGGTATGGTGTTAGGCTCGGTAATGTTTTTACTGTCCAAACCTTTGGCTAGTGCAGTAGGCATCGGTGTCACCCATGTAAATTTGATTCATTTAGCCGTATTTATTTTGTTTTTAGACATGCTCAATATGATTGCTTTTACCAAGTTGCGCTTGCAACGGCGCGCATGGTATTTTGCAGGGGTAAGAACAGCCTCTATCATTGTCAATGTACTTTGTAATGTTTTGTTTATTGCCGTTTATAAAATGGGGGTTGAATCTATTTTTTGGGCCAATATCTTTGCCTCTTTGGCCTCTCTGTTGCTTTTATCTCCTGTCGTGTGGGAAGAATTAAAAACAGGTCCGGTTTCTTTTAACTTTTCTTTACAAAAACAAATGCTTTTCTTTGCATGGCCTTTTGTGCCGGCAGGTCTGGCAAGCCTTTTGGTCAGCGTCATTGATAAACCCATTTTGGTAAAATTGGTCGGCCTTTCTGAGGTGGGTATTTATCAGGCAAATTTTAAGATTGGCATATTTATGATGCTGATTGTTTCTATGTTTGACCAAGCATGGAGACCCTTTTTCTTATCACATGCCAAAGATAAAGATGCCAAAGAACTCTTTGCCAAAGTGCTTACCTTCTTTACGGCCTTTGCCTCATGGGTTTTGTTGGGCTTAGTGTTCTTGATGCCGACGATTATCCAAAGCCATATTTTTGGCAATTTCCATTTAATCGCACCGCAATATTGGCAAGGGCTCAATGTCATTGCTCCGGTGTTGTTGGGATATTTCTTCTATGGTTTGTATATCAATTTCATGGTAGGGCCCGTAATTACAAAGCGCACACGCGTATTGATATGGATTACACTTTTAGGAGCAGCCACCAGCATCACCACCAATTTACTTTTAGTACCGCACATGGGCATTGTAGGAGCAGGCTGGGCAGTGGCCTTAAGTTATATGGTCATGGCAGCCTCTCTGTTTACTTTTACGCAAAAAGTATATCCTTTGCCCTATCAATACGCCAAACTAGTGGGCATCGGTCTTTTAGCCATTGTTATCGCTTACAGTGTACATAAGGCTTCTACTGTTTTAAATACTTGTCATTTGATAGAGTTTAAAATAGGGTTGTTATGTGCCTATCCATTGCTAATGTGGCTCATTATTCGCGGTAAAAAAAATACTAAGGGGAACTAATATGAAAGTATGTATGATTGTGACAAACGGATTTGAAGAAATGGAAGCGGTAGGCACCTATGCCCTGCTGCGCAGAGGCGGGCTGGAAGTGGACGTATATAGCCTGCGCGGAGCAGAAGCCACAGGACGCTTTGGCCTGACGTGTACGGAGCTTAAACCATTTAGCGAGTTCAAAGATGATAATTATGCCGCCCTCATTTTGCCCGGCGGTCCCCAATGGCAAGAATTGGAAGCTAGTCAAGGGGTGCAAGATTTATTAAAAGAATTTGCTTCTTCCAACAGACTTATTGCCGCTATCTGCGCCAGCCCCACTATTTTAGGTAGAGCAGGCCTTTTGCAAGGGAAAAATTACACTTGCTATACGGCCATGAATGAAGATTTCGGCGGTACTTTCCATGAAGATTACGCCGTCACAGACGGAAAAATTATTACCGCCAAAAGTGCAGCCGCTACCTTTGATTTTGCTTTTTCTATTTTACGCGCTCTTTGCGGTGAAGAAACCGTCCAAGAAACCAAAAAAGATATTTATTATCAAGACTAAAATCAAAAGCCCCACCCGTTAAAGGTGGGGCTTTTTTCGTTTGCTTCTATTTCAAGAAACTTAAGGCTTGATCTCGGTTTGCGATGCGGCCGGCCCATTGCAATTTGCAAAAGCGTTCCATTGCAGACGAAATTTTCCGTCCGCTCAGGCCCATATCGCGTAGTTCACGCCCTTTTACAAAGCAAGGTTGTAAGGCCGTACGTTTCAAGCCGGGGCAAACAGCACGGATAATGCTTTCCTGTAAAGCAGACAGTGCCGCCATCGGAGACTTTTGGCTATCTACCACACTCCACGCACCGATTAGTTCATGCGTTAATTCTTTGGGTAAATGCAGGCTAATTAAAAATTCCGGCCCGCTAGCCTCCAACAAGCATGCACAAATGCCTAACTTGGCCTCTATGCTTTTGCCTTTTAAAATAGCATCGTTCCATTTCAGACCCGGATAAATAAAAGGCAACAGTTCATATTGCTCCAAGAAGGCAAACACTTCCGGCAGTTTCTTTTCTTCCAAAATTTTGACAAACTCTTGGCGTACACGCTCACGAGAAAGAATAAACGGATATTCCTCTCTGGAGGCATCACTCATTAATTGGGAGGTTTTCCGGTCAATCGTCCATCCAAAGCGGCCCGCAAAACGGGCGGCACGATACAAACGTGTCGGGTCATCGGAAAAGCTCTTGTCGTGCAAAATTTTCACGACACCGCTATCAATGGCCTTTTTCGCTCCAAACGGATCATAAGACGCGCCAAAATTTTTAGGCAAAATACTCAGCGCCCACGCATTGGCCGTAAAATCCCTCCTGAACAAGTCGTCCTTAATATTGGAAAACGTGACCTGTGGCAAAGCACCCGGGCGGGCGTAATGTTCTTTACGGGCTTGTACTAAATCCAACTTCAGCCCATTTGCCAATGTCACACGGTAGGTATTGAACTGGGAAAATTTATGTTTTTCCCCGCCCCACATTCTCACGCAAAATCCGGCAACGGATTCAGGTGAACCTTCAAATGTGAGATCAATGTCTTTAGTGTCCTTCTTTAAATAAAAGTCTCGGACAGCTCCCCCAACTACCCAAGCCTTCAGTCCTAATTTATCGGCATATTGGCCGATGGTTTGCAACAATTCCTTATGTTTTCTCGGTATCATAATACTTCGGGCGCATCTGCGCCGCCCCCTTCTTCCATTTTATCTGCAAAGTGTTTAAGCAACGGGCTCTTCAGTCCCGACTTAAGCACCTTGCGGGCAGAACCGGCATAACTAGCTGCCGTTTCATCTGTCCCAGCCGCCGTGTACAAAGGGAACCCCCGTTCCCGCGCCCATTCGGGCTTAAGCCGCGCGACTTTTAGTCCCAACGCGGCAGCGGCAGCTGCAATGGCTTCTGACTCATCGGTACGTTGTTGTTCTTTCTCTACCACCTCCTTTAGCTCCTCCAAGCCAAACACGCACATTGGCCCGAAGTCCAGATTTAACTGCTTAAAAACGGTGTCACGCAGCTGCTCATAGTCATGCTGCATTTTGGCAAGCAGTTCCTTTTTATCTTGCTGATTTTTGTCCGAGAAAACAAAAATCAACAAGCTTGCCTGTTCGTCTAAGTACACAAAATCATTTTCGCCATGGAAGAAGCTGCTGCAATGGGGGCAGCAAAACAAATTCAACTCCCCTCCCAAAGCGGCATCTTTCAATTCGGGGTTTGGGGTGACATTCACGAACGTCCACTGCTCTGCGTCAAAAGACTCAGCGCAGTTGGGGCAAGTCAAGGTTTGGTTTAACTTAATCGACCTCATATCTAATTTATACAAAAAATGGAAAAACATGAAAATATTTTTTTTTAAAAAAAAGACCTATTTTTTTCTAGGTCCTTTACTAATTAAAAATGACACAGTGTCTTGCGTATAAAAAATGCTAAAATAAGTACGGTTGTTTGTGTTCTTTTGTGTTTTTTTGATTTTTACGCCCCGTTAGCTCAACTGGATAGAGTACCGGTCTTCGGAACCGGTGGTTCGGGTTCGAATCCCGCACGGGGCAAATTTTTCTTCGATATTTGCTTTGATGCTTTGTTGCTCAAATGCTCGGATACCTCGGGCTCCGCCCCTTTTACAGTATACACTCGCATTTTTGCGCCGCGCCTGAAAGCAAATCCCTTTGAAAAACCTTTTTCCCACTAAAACCGCGAGGTCCGGCCCGAAGGCATTTTGAGTCAACAAAATGACTGCAGGGGAATCGAACGGGGCAATTTTTTTGGCTAGTTTTTATTTCCCCATATACATCTTCTTCTGCGCGGGACTTAATTTTTCTATGCTATACCTTAGCATCGTGCGCGGCATACGCGCGGCGTGCTTGTTTAAAAATTTGCATAAAACACATTCGTTTTTTTTGCCCACTTCGCGCAAGAGCCACCCTGTGGACTTATGCATCAAGTCATGCTCATGCGTAAAAAACTGCTCTGCCAACGTGAGCGTCGGCCCGAATTCCCCTCGCTTAACCAAAAACATCGTACTGACGATAGCAGCTCGTTGTTCCCACAAGTTTTCACTTTGTGCCAATTTAAACAAAATGCTTTTATCTTCTTTATCTGCCAAATACGCTCCTATTATTTTATAGGCGGAAATATCTATCAAATCCCAATTATTCACCCGCGTCAAATGTGCAATATAAAAATCAAAAATCTCTTTTCGTTCTTGATCCGTTTGCGCTTTTTCAAATTTTGCCACCAATATCAGCACCGCACACGCACGCGCCTCATGCCATTTAGAAGCAAATAATTTTTCCAAATCTTTCCAATTCGCGTGCGTAAAAAACTGTTTGACCACGCGTCTTGTTTGCGGTAAGCTGACACCTAAAAATTGGTCCCCCTCACCGTATTGGCCTTTACCCGTTTTGAAAAATCGCAACTGAATGGCGGCCGTTTTTGGGTCGGCTAAAGATTGTAATTTTTGCAAAATAACGTCGGCTATATTCATAAAACTATTTTAACATTTTCCCCTCCCCTATTCTGAATGCGGAAAATTTGCTAGAATAAAGTATCTAATCTTGCAGTAAGGAGCGTACCCATGGGTGGACATTCGCACTGGGCCGGTATTAAACACAAAAAGGCCCTCGTTGATGCTAAAAAAGGCAAAGTATTTACCAAAATTTTAAGAGAAATCACCATCGCCGCCAAAATGAGCGGCGGCAACCCTGACCAAAACCCCCGCTTGAGAAAAGCGATGGACGATGCTCGCGCGGCCAACATGCCGTCTGACAACGTCAAACGCGCTATCATGAAAGGTACCGGTCAATTGCCGGGTGTATCTTACGAAGAAATTACCTACGAAGGGTATGGTCCGGGTTCTACGGCTGTTATTGTGGAATGCACCACCGATAACAAAAACCGCACCTTCGCTGAAATCCGCAAAATTTTCACCAGCCGCGGCGGTTCTATCGGAACGTCCGGTTGTGTGTCTTATATGTTTAAAAGCAAAGGCGTAATCGTCATTAACAAAGATGCCATCGGTGAAGAAGAACTGATGGACTTGGCCTTAGAAGCCGGTGCCGAAGATGTGCGCACCGAAGGTGATGTGTATGAAGTCTTGACCGCACCCGATGCTTCCTTTGACGAAGTGAAAAAAGCCATTGAAGCCAAAGGCATTACTCCGGAATCTGCCGAGCTGACCAAACTGCCCGATACCGAAGTGAACATCAATGACGAACATACCGCTGAATCTTTGATGAAAATGATGGACGAACTTGACGATCACGACGATACCAAAAACGTCTACTCCAACTATAATATCCCCGATGATATTATGGCTAAATTAGACAAATAAGTTTTTGCAAGAAACCTAATACCGCCCGCGACCGCAAGGAAACGGGCGGTTTGTTTAAGAGTGTAATTTGTATATGAATCAGAAATCTTCCATTGTTTTAGGCATAGATCCCGGTTTAGACCGCACCGGCTGGGCAGTACTCAGCCGTGATGAAAGAGCCAAACTGGGGCTCATTGCGTGCGGATTGATTCATACACAGGCAGGGCAAGATTTGCCCGTTCGCTTAAATTATATTTATAGCGAATTTCAAAAAATCTTGGCTCAATACAAGCCCGACCAAGTGGCTATGGAGCAAAACTTTTTCTTGAAACGCGCAATTACAATGGCCAATACCATCATGACACGCGGAGTGATTATTTTGGCTTGTGAACAAGCCGGCAAAACCATTTCCTTTTATCCACCCAAACGGGTAAAAATGCAATTATGCGGCTGCGGATCGGCTGACAAAAAACAAGTACAACGCATGGTACAACTAACCTTAAATTTAGATAAAGCTCCCTCTCCCGATGACGTGGCAGATGCCGTCGCTATCGGTATTTGTCACCAAAAAACCGCACCGTTAAACAACATGATAAATGTCAAAGCGGCCTTTTTGGCTAAGTTAAAAGCCGCCAAAGAAGCTCAAATCAAAAAGAAATAATATCTGCAAAAAAGAGCATCTTTTCGCATTCTCTACAACCTAGCCGTCTGCTCCCTTAAATATGCTAAAATAACCCTATGATTGCATACCTCAAAGGACAAATTTTGGAAGTCAACGAAGAAAGTGCCATTATCGTCTGTGGCGGAGTAGGGTATGAAGTAAACCTCGCCAAAGGCTCTGCTCAAATGTTGGAAAGCGGACGAGAAGCCACCCTTTACATAGCGGAATCTATCTCTCCGTACGATGGAACGGTTTTGTACGGATTTTTGTCTAAAGAAGATAAAGAACTTTGGGCTTTATTTAAAAGTTCCATTCCCAATACGGGTGCAAAAAAGGCATTAGAATATTTAAACAAGGCACTGCGTTCCGTAGCCGATTTTCATAATGCAATCATTAAGCGCGACCCTAAAATTTTAACGGGAATTTTTGGATTTACCTCCAAAACGGCAGAAAAACTGATTAACTCTTTGAAGGATAAAATAGACGCTATCACTGTGCAGGGCTCTAGTAAAATTAAAGTGCTTGATGAGGTCCCTTATATGAGTGATGTTTTAGAAGCCTTAACGGCTTTAGGTTATTCCGCCGCCGAAAGTCGCCGCGCTATTGAGCAGTTGTATCAAGAGGGTATCAGCCCCAACGATAAAATTGAGCATATCATTAAAGAAGCTTTACGGGTATTGAAAAAATGAACCAAAACGAAGTGTTAAACGTCAATCAATTAGCTGATGAATCCAACGGCTTGGAAGCAGCCTTGCGGCCCGGAAGTTTAGATGAGTTTGTCGGACAAGATAAACTTAAAGACAACTTACGCATTTTTATTGAAGCGGCTAAATCTCGCGGGGAATCTTTGGACCATTGTTTATTTTATTCTCCTCCCGGTCTGGGTAAAACCACGCTGGCTAATATTTTATCTCGTGAAATGGGTGTGAATATTAAGGTCACTTCCGGCCCCGTACTGGCTAGACCCGGCGATTTGGCTGCTATGCTGACTACAGAACTTTCTGATGGGGATATTTTGTTTGTAGATGAAATTCATCGCCTAAACCCTGCCGTAGAAGAAGCCTTATACCCCGCAATGGAAGATTTTACCTTCTTTATCAATACAGGCAAAGGGGCAGGCTCTACCACGTTAAAATTGGCCGTACCCAAATTTACCTTAGTCGGGGCCACCACACGCTCAGGCCTTTTGACAGGTCCTTTGCGTGACCGTTTTGGCATTGTGTTTAACTTAGGATTTTATGAAGTCAAAGAAATCACCGATATTTTGGCTCGTTCTGCGCGCCTGTTAAACATTGCTGCAGACAGAGAAGGCCTGAGAGAATTAGCCAAACGCTCACGCGGTACACCGCGTATTGCCAACCGCCTTTTGCGCCGCGCCAGAGATTTTGCCCAAGTCAAAGGACAAGGCATTATTACCAAAGAAATCGCTATCACCGCCATGACCGCTCTGGACATTGACAGTGAAGGCTTGGATAGTGTGGACAAACGCATTTTAGAGGCTTTGATTGACCGGTTTGGCGGCGGCCCCGTGGGGGTAGAGAATTTGGCTATTGCCGTTTCTGAAGCAGTGGACACATTAACCGATGCCATAGAGCCTTTCCTTATTAAAGCCGGCTTTATTGCACGCACCCCACGCGGACGTGTAGCCACCAAAAAAGCCTATGACCATTTAGGCAAAACACAACATGAAGGACTTTTGTTTTAATGAAAAAAATCTTGTTTATTTTTCTTGTTTTTTTCTGCACCTGTTCCCTTACTGCCAAAGAACTGCGCGTTTTGTTGGCCGACGATCTGAAAAAGGCCCAAGTGCAAAGTTCGGGGCTTGTCTATGTCTATGAGCAAGACGGAAAAAAATACAAAGTAAGCAAACCGGAAACATTACAGATATCCTTCTCTAACGGAAAACTCTCTTTGGGCACCTTGAAAACCGATAAAACGCTGATTATTGAGCCGGCAAAAAGCACAAAACTCACCTTTCAAAAAAATACTTATACGGGCAAATTTTATGCCATACCCAAAGGCAACACTTTTATCATTGTGGAACATACTGATATAGAGGATTACCTTTTAGGAGTGCTTCCTTATGAAATGAGCTACTCTTGGCCTTTAGAAGCCTTAAAGGCGCAAGCCGTATCCGCCCGCACCTATACCCTGATGCAACTTAAAACCAAAAAACGTGCCGATTTTGATCTGTATAATGATACTCGTGACCAAATGTACAAAGGTTCAGGCAAGGTGTATGACAGCGTAAAACAAGCCGTTGAGGCAACCAAAGGCCTCGTGCTGACCTACAAAGACGAACCCTTTCACACTTATTATCATGCTAATTGCGGCGGAGGTACCGATGATGCCAAAATTTGGACAGGCGCTAAAGGCCCCACTGTTAAACCTTTACAAGGAGCTTCTTGCTATTTTGACAAACATAGCAAAAGTTATACTTGGGCCAACACCGTACCGCAAAAGTCTATTAATACCTTTGTCAACAAAAACGGTCTTCAAGGCAGTGTGCGCAAAATCAAAGTAGCCAGCCGCACCTCCAGCAAGCGCGCCGTCAATTTGGAATTTACTACCAATAAAGGCAAAAAAGAACTTTCCTGCGCCAAATTCCGTTTGGCGGTAGGAGCATCTTTGCTTAAGAGTTGCAAATTGACCGATATTAAGAAAAACAATCGTGGTTTTGCTTTTAACGGACATGGCTACGGGCATGGCATTGGCATGTGTCAAGACGGGGCAAAAGGCATGGCATTAGAAGGAAAAACCTATCAACAAATTTTATCTAATTATTTCCCGTCGGCAAAACTAACGGAACTGTGAGGACTTTATGGCTTTTGAACGCTTTAAAAAATTTAATATAGACCCCTTGATTGCCAAACAACCGGCCACCCCGAGAGACAGCTCTCGCTTGATGGTACTTAACCGCAAGGAACAAACTCTCACGCATCGTGTATTTCGCGATATCAGCGAATATTTTAATGAAGGGGACGTATTGGTGCTCAACAACACCAAAGTTTTCCCCGCCAAATTATTTGCTCATAAATCCACCGGCGGAAAGGTGGAGGTATTGCTGGTTCGTCCGCAGGAAAATCCGCGCGTATGGACGGTGCTCACCCGCGATTACAAAGAAAATGCCGAATTGGATTTTGCAGACGGCTTAACCGGAAAAATGCTGGGCAAAACCCCCAACAATGAAGTATTAATTGAATTTAATCAAGATGACATTTTACCCTTTTGTCATGCTCATGGGCTCATGCCGTTGCCGGTATATATTGAAAAAGCACGCAAACACGAGGGTCTCACCCCCAGTTTATCTACCGATAAAGAAAGATATCAAACCGTCTATGCCAAGCATGAAGGATCCATCGCCGCTCCAACGGCAGGATTTCATTTTACAGATGAACTGTTGCAAAAGTTAAAAGATAAAGGTGTGCATATTACTTATATTACCCTGCATGTAGGTTGGGGTACGTTTAAACCTTTACGCGGAGAACCGCAAGAGCATACCATGTTGGCCGAATTGGGAGAAGTCTCCCCTGAAACGGCCGCCACCGTTAATGCCGCCCGTCAAAATGGAAAACGCATTTTTTCCGTTGGTACCACCAGCACGCGCACTTTAGAAAGTTTTACTGAAAACGGCATTACCTCCGCAGGGAAAAAATGGACGGATTTGTTTATTTATCCCGGTTATCAGTTTAAAGCTATTGACTGTCTGATTACCAACTTTCACTTTCCGGATTCTACCCCTCTATGCATGGTGACGGCCTTTGCTACGGAGGACTTTATTTATCAAGCCTATAGCCAAGCGGTGGAAAACAAATATCGTTTTTACTCCTTTGGTGACAGCATGATGATTTTATAAATCAAAACCCCGCTTTTAGCGGGGTTTTTTACTGAAACAAAGGATCTATCTCTTTTTTCATAAAACGCGGCCATTTACGAGCGATTTTCCTTCTCCCCCACCATTTCCAATACTGGCCCAAAGGGATAAAATCCGTATTTCCGATACCGTCCACCAGCACCAGTTTGGGCCCGTTTTTTTCAAATTGAATTAAAATATTGTTCTTGTTCAAATCACAAGGCAATATGTTGTATTTATACATATAGGCATATAAATCTTCCAACAAGGCTTTCAAAGGCACACTCTCTACCGAATGAGTCTGAAAATATTCCGCCAATGTTTGTGATAAACTACCATCGAGATTAACCACCGCTTGTTGTTCAAAACCAATATATCCTTTCACACTCACTACCCCTCCAAACTCGGGTAAATGCGTAAAAGGGACTTTGTGGTTTTTTAAAAACTCAAAATAAGCCAACTCCCGCTTAGTCTGTTTAACGCGGTTTTTGGGACTTAATTTAATAACGTAAGAAGGATTTTGGGGCGAATGATAACAAACTCTTTCAGAGCCCTGTCCGATAAAAAAAGGTTTTAGTTGTTCCAACGTATATGTTTTCATAGTGAGAAGTGTTATTTCATTGTACCAAATTCTTTACGGCAGAGCCATTTTCCCGCTGCCTCTCAATTTGATAAAATATGAATATGAATTCCCCTTTTAAAATATTAACCAAAGACCCGCAAAGTAAAGCACGTACGGGTATTTTATACACTAAGCACGGTCCGGTCAAAACCCCCGTGTTTATGCCGGTGGCTACCCAAGCCAGCGTCAAAGCCTTGACCTCTGCCGATTTAAGAGACATTCATGCCGAGTGTTTGCTTTCAAACACTTATCACTTATATTTACGTCCCGGCACCAAGACATTAAAACAATTAGGCGGTTTGCACAAATTCATGAAGTGGGACGGCAGTATTTTAACCGATTCCGGCGGATTTCAGGTATACAGTTTATCTCAATTTCGAAAAATTAGCGAAGAAGGCGTCTTATTTCGCTCTCATCATGACGGTACAAAACATCTGTTTACACCGGAAAATGTGATTGAATTTGAAAATGAAATAGGCTCCGATATTTGGACCATGTTAGACGTTTGTATCCACGCAAAAGACCCCTCTAAACATGATGCACGCCAAGCCCTAGAACAAACCAAACGTTGGGCAGTGCGAGCAGCAGCTCATTATCAAAAAGTGGTCCCCCAACAAGACATCGTTCAAAATACAGACGGTTCTTTTACCGTTAATAACTCTCTCTTGTTTGGCATTATTCAAGGGTCTATTTTCCCCGATTTGCGCAAAGAAGCAGCCCTGCATATGGCAGAACTGCCGACGCATGGGTATTGCTTAGGTGGTTTATCTTTAGGTGAAACATCAGAACAAATGAACGAGGCTGTATTGGCTGTGACCGAAAACCTGCCGGAAAATAAACCCCGCTATTTTATGGGGTTAGGTACTCCGGTGGAAATTTTGAACTCTGTAGAACGCGGTGTGGATATGTTTGATTGCGTGTGGCCTACGCGTGTGGCACGCAATGGTATGGTCATGACTGATGAAGGCCGTATGAATATCAAAAATGCCTGCTACCGCTTAGATGAACGCCCCTTAGATGAAAACTGTGACTGTTTTGCCTGTCGCAATTATTCTCGCGCCTATCTAAGCCATTTATTCAGAAGCGGAGAACTGACCAGCCATCGCCTTTTATCTATGCATAATATCCGCTTCTTGACACGCACAATGGAGCGGGTCAGAGAAGCCATAGAAAACGGCACTTTCTTGCAGTTTAAAGAAGAGTTTATCAAGAAGTACCAATAATAAAAAACCCGCTCCTTAGAGCGGGTTTTTTTATTAAACTTGCGTTTGTTCAAGATTTTCTTTTTTCTTCGGGGCCGGCAATAAGGCAAACAAAAACCATGTTTTTAACATCTCTAGTGTAAAGCAAAAAGAAACAAAAACATATTTATATACTTCCATCGCTTCAAGGCTTAGCCCATCATAGTAAGTATATACGCTATATCCCACAATACGCCCCAACGGAACAAAAGTAAAATCTAAATTGGTTAAAAAAGCCAATAAGGCCTGCAATAAAGACAACACACACACCATGCGCTCTTTTAACAATATAAAAATTACTTGACCAACATACAAGATAAAAAACCCTATATGCAAACGAAGAAGGATACCGTTTCCTTGCAAATCACGAAAAATAAAAATGGCATTCAGGATAGTGCCCAACAAGCAGAAAATCCAAATAATTTTCAACAAAAAAGGCAACTGAAGAAAACGGTGTCCTAAGGATTTCATGGCATTCTCTCCACAGTTAAACCTTGCTTGCGTTGATATAGATTAAGGGCAATAGAAATCAGTTCTTCCAGCAGATCTTTATAAGCAATCCCCACCGCCTCAAAAAGCTGCGGATACAAGCTAGTTTCAGACATACCGGGCAAAGTATTAATTTCCGAAAACCAGGCCTTTCCTTCTTGGTCTATCAAAAAATCTACCCGCGCTAAACCACTACCGCGCATAGCACGGAAAACCTGCTCACTTCCTTGACGAATAGCCGCGCGCGTTTGGGCAGGAATTTCTGCCGGCACACGCGTTTCACAACCGCCCACTGTAATATATTTGGCTTGATAATCAAAAAATTCGGCATCAAGGGTTTTCAACTCTCCACATTCGGAACTGCGAATGCTTTCCCCCTCTCCCAACAAGGCACAAAATACCTCTCGCGGTTTTTCTAATCCTTTTTCTACCAAAACGTCACTGTCAAAACGGAAGGCAAAATCTATTGCTTGATGTAAGTCCTCCTCTTTTTTAACTTTGGTGACCCCGATAGAAGAACCTAGACGAATCGGTTTGACAAATACAGGGTATCCGATTTGCGCCACCCATTTCTCCAACTCTTTTTTATTATAGGATGTGTCGCGGGAAATCTTTTGGTAAGGTAATGTAGCAACCCCCTGTTGCAAAGAAACCCATTTAGAGGTTTCCTTATCCATGCCCATAGCAGAGGCCAGCACTCCACACCCCACATAAGCAATATCTAAACACTCTAAAAGCCCCTGTAAAGTGCCGTCCTCTCCGTTGCTTCCATGTAATACCGGGAAAAAAACTTTCGGCGAAAGATAGGTTTGCGTGGAAGGAATAAAAATCTTTCCTTGTGAGGAAATTACCGGTGTCACCGCAATATCATTTTGCGTTTTCTCTCCACACTGCTTTTGTAAAAACCAATATCCTTCTTTATCAATAAAAATGGGTAGCACTTCGTATTTTTCGCTGGAGGCCAAAACGGAACAAACGGTTTGGGCACTATGAACAGAAACTTCATGTTCGGTTGATTTTCCGCCGTATAAAACGGCCACTTGCATTTTTTTAATCATATATTTATACTTATAAAAAGCCTGATTTGACTCAGGCTTTTTTAGAATCAAATTTATTTATCTTCCCTAAAGATGGACCATTTCATCCGTCCAATAAAACTGTCCGTTTTTTCCAAGAAATCCTCTCCGTTGTAGAGTTGCTCTTGAGCAATAGGTTCTGCTACGCGAATTTCCGGCAGGTCTGCCTCTGTCTGTACTTTAGGACGCATAGTATTTTGCATACCTACAGGGGCAGCTTCCGGCTCAGGCAAAGCATCCTGCATGGTTTTGGCGGCATGCAATGTATTGGCAGCCTTTTTGCTCTGCGCAGGTTGGCGCACCGTCACCGGCTCTTTTACCGGTTTAGGATTCGGTTCACGTACATTTTTAACAGAAGAACGGGTTCTTAATTCTTTGTTTTCTTCCGTTAAAACCTCAATTTTTTGCTTTAAGGTTTCAATCACTTCATCATTTTTCTCGATTTTACCGAGCAATATTTTGAAATTTTCTTCTAACGTTTTCTTTTCTGCGCTGACCATTTTTAAGGCTTCCTGCGCTTGCGTTAAGCGCACGGACAAGGATTCATGTTCTTCTTGCAATCTCTGCATACGGCGCGTAAAAGCAGCCAAACGAGCCTGATTGGTTTTTCCTTCTTCAGAGCGAAGTTGCGCCACAGATAAACGCAAAGCCTCTAATTCGCGTGTTTTGGCCTCATACAACGCAGCCAACTGCTCTCTTTCTTCAGCAATTTTGTGTAATTTTAAGTTTTCTTCTTTTAAAGATTCTATTTCCTCTACTTGCTTCATACAGGTATTGGAAATTTCGTGCAGTTGTGTTTCTAAAGTACTTACTTTATGTTCGTATTGGCGTTTAATGGAAATAATACGACCTTCAAAGTCAAAGGATTTAAAGCGCTCTTCTGCAGCGGTCAAAGCATCGCGCAGAGAAAGGATTTCTTTTGCTTGCTCGGCAGATTTACGAAGAGCCTCTATTTTTTCTTGTTGTACCTTTTTAATTTCTCTGTCTAAAGCAACATTTACGGCTTTGAGTTGTGAAGTTTTTTGACGCAAACTGCTAATAAAACGTTCTTTTTCTTCTTTTCCGCTTTGAATTTGAGTTTCCACCATCTCCGTACGGGCTTTTAGTCCACTCAACTCAGATAAAGCCTGTTCTTTAGCCGTTTTTTCTGTTTCCAAACTTGCCAATGCTTCTGCTTTGGCCATTTTTTCCGTTTCTAGGCTTGCCAATGCACCAAGTTTTGCCTCTTTCTCCGCTTGCAAGTCCGCTTGCAAAGAAGACAAGGCTTCATTTTTAGCCAAACGCTCGGCCGTCAAATCAGAAAGTGCTTTTTCTTTGGCTGTTTTTTCCGTTTCCAGGCTTGCCAACGCTTCTGTTTTGGCTGCTTTTTCTACTTGCAAAGAAGACAAGGCTTCATTTTTAGCCAAACGCTCCAACGTTAAATTGGACAGCGCCTTCTCTTTTTCGGCACGTTCCGCATGCAATTTAGCCTGCTGAGCAGAACGATAACTCTCCGGAAAATAAGAAGACATAGCCACATACTCACCGGCAGAAATTTGGGTCGGCGCATCAAAAACACGGTTGGGCGCAGTGGTTGGATCATAGATGCGAGCTGTTTGCTGCGCGCGGGAAAGATTTTCTACACTTTCTTTTAAATTAGCAATAGTAGTGCTAATATTGGCAAAGAAGGCTTCTTTGTTATTTTGCTTTTCCACCGCTTTACGCGTAAGGGAAAGCTCTTGCATGATCTGCTGATTTTGAATAGCAGAAGACTGAAACTTTTCTTCCAATTCGCGGATTTTTTCTTCTAGTTTTTCAAAGGATTGCTCGTATTGTTCTTGCTTCTGGATGGTAGAGTAATACTCCCTCACAAAGGGGATAGAAAAAGAGTTTTCGTTTAACGGAGCATTTTGATTAAATTTTTCCAAAAAACGTGTAATTTCCGCTTGTCCGTCTAGTTGTAAGTTTTCGTTTTCCATATTTCCCCGCTACAATAAAACAATATACTATAAATTTAACCACAATCGAAGATTAATGTCAATCCTTACGCGCCTACACGCGTTCGGAGCAGAGCCGCCAAATAAAAGGACCCGCTTACAACAATCACTTCGTGTTTTTTAAGGGCTTCTTGAAGGGCTTTTTGGGGTGAAGAAAAATAAACCGGATTTCCTTTTAAAACTACCTTTTTTTTCATTTCTTGCAACGAAGCAGCTCTTCGGTGTGGTAAACGTGTAATATACAAATCGTTAAAATAAGTCGAGAAGATAGACAACATTTCTCCATAATCTTTATCTTTCATAAAAGCGCAAATTAAAGCGGCATTTGCACAATAAGGACTTTTTTGAAAAAAATGGACTAAATTTTCCGCTGCTTGCAGATTATGCGCCCCATCAAAAATAATGGTCTTTTTCCCTTTTTTTACCACTTCAAATCTACAGGGAATATTCACCTTGTCAAAGCCTGAGCGGATAGTTTCTGCAGGTATCTTCAAATAACGACAGAGCCTATAAACCAAACCTGCATTTTCTACTTGCTTTTCCCCTAAGGTAGATAGACTCCACACCTCTTTTGCTTTGCGCAAAAAAAACCGTCCGTTTTCCCAATCTATTTTTTGAATTTTAAAAAGATTTTCGGGAGATGGCATCACAGGAGCCTTTAGTTTTTGTGCTATTTTATCTATTTTTTGATGAACTTTTGGAGGCAAGTGCCCCAGAAATATCGGGGTGGAGGGCTTGATAATTCCCGCCTTTTGCTGCGTAATTTTCAAAAGAGTATCTCCCAACAAGGCACAATGATCCAACCCGATAGATGTGATCATGCCGGCTATGGGTTTGCAAACATTGGTGGGGTCTTTTTTCCCGCCAAGTCCCGTTTCCAACACTACATAATTTACTTTTTGATGGGAAAAATATAAAAAAGCCACCGCCGTCAACACTTCAAAAAAATTCAATTTTTCTTCCGCTTGCAAAACTTTCAGGCAAAGAGTCACAAAAGTTTTTTGAGAAATACATTTTTGGTTGATAGAAATTCGCTCACAAGGCGAAAACAAATGCGGAGAAATAAACAAACCCGTTTTATATCCGGCCTCCTTCAATACAGATGCTGTCAAATAACAGACACTCCCCTTCCCATTTGTTCCGGCTACATGAATGATTGGGTAATCCAAATGAGGATTACCCAAACGAGAAAGCAATGCTTTGAATTTCTTTTGCCCTACCCCGAAATCCGCTCCGTTGCGTTGCAAAAGATGTTGGTAAAGTTGATTAAAAGTCATCTTTATCTGGGTTATAGCGGCTCACTTTAGCCCCTAAGGCATTGAGTTTTCCTTCCGGATTTTCATAACCGCGATCAATGTGGTACACACGTTCAATCTCGGTAATGCCTTTGGCACATAAACCTGCCATTAAAAGGGCAAATCCGCCACGCAAATCCGAAGCCATCACATGCGCACCCGAAAGATCTTTTACTCCCGTTATACGCGCTACGCTCTTTTCCGTGACAATATTTGCTCCCATACGCACCAGTTCCGGTGCGTGCATAAAACGGTTCTCAAAAATAACCTCATCTACTTCAGTGGCCCCTTCTGCCAAAATCATCAAGGCCATCCATGGTGCTTGCAAATCCGTAGCAAAACCCGGATAAGGAGCCGTTTGAATACGCACGGGTTTGAGCAAGTTTTGATAGGGTTTTACATGCACATAATCTGCCCCTATCTCCATAGGGACCCCCGCTTCCTGCATGTACTCAAGCAAAATAGAATTATGCTCCGGCACACAATCCTCCACCCGCACATCTCCGCGCGTGGCTGCGGCGGCTAAAATATAGCTGCCGGTTTCTATTCTATCTGCCACAACTGCATGTTCTACACCATGTAATCGTTTTTTACCACGAATTACCAAACGTCCTTTATCATCTGTAAAAAGTTCTGCTCCCATCTTGCGCAATACTTCTGCAACATCCTCTATTTCAGGCTCTTTGGCAATATTTTCAAGAACCGTTTCCCCTTCAATCAAAGCCGCACACATCATTAAATTTTGCGTGGCTCCCACACTGGGAAAACGCAATGTAATTTTGGCAGGTTTTAATTGCTCTGCAGACAGAATAACATTTCCGCGTTCGGTAGAACTTTTGGCTCCTAATTTTTCAAATCCTTTTAAGTGAATATCCACAGGTCTAGCACCTAAAGCACAGCCGCCAGGCAAAGGTATTTCAGCCGCTTTAAAACGCGCCAACAAAGGCCCCGCTACCCAAAAACTGGCTCTCATTTGTTTTACCAACTCATAAGGTAAACTGTTTTTTAATACACCGTCTGCGGTAATGACGACCGTACCGTTTTCATATTGGGTTTTTTTGCCCAAAGCCGTCAAAATTTTTAATGTGGTGCGAACATCGCGCAAATTAGGCACTCGATGCAAAACCACCGGTTCATCCGTCAAAAGAGATGCCACCAATATAGGCAAGCAGGCATTTTTTGAACCGCTAATCTTAACGGTCCCTTTTAGTTGCTTTCCACCTTCTACCAAAAATCTATCCATATCTTTCTCCTTTAAAATTTACGACGGGCAAAAACAAAACGATCTATTCCTGCGAAATCTTTTTTAATACCGCCTTCCCATTTAGATGAATCAAATAAGGAGCACACTGCATCTACTTCCCCTTGACCAATTTCTAAAGCCAACACCCCGTGCGGATTTAAATAATCAGCAGCCAGCCGGGCAATTTGACCAATCACCGCCAGTCCGTCTTCCCCTCCGTCTAGGGCTAAGCGTGGTTCTTGCTGAACCTCTATCGAAAGTTCCTCCAATTGAGAGGTAGGAATATACGGTGGATTAGAAACGATTAAATCAAAAGAACCATTTACCTCTGCAAACAAATCGCTTTGGAGGAAACAGACTTTATCCTGTAGTTTGCACAAACGGGCATTTTCTGCCGCTAAAGATAAAGCCTCCGCCGAAATATCCACTGCCGTCACGTGCGCACGCGGAAATTTGGCTGCTAAAGCAAGCGCGATACAACCACTTCCTGTACATAAATCCAAAATCCTTGGATTGGCCCCTTTTTCAAAAAGTTTAGCACAATATTCCACCAATTCCTCCGTTTCCGGTCTGGGTGCCAAAGCCCTCTGATCACTGCGTAGGGTTAAAGTACAAAAATCTGTTTCTCCGGTAATATACGATACCGGCAAACCTTGCCTTTTTTGGTCAATAAAAAAACAAAAAGTTTCCGCCTCTTTTTGAGGCACCGGTTCAGAAGAAAAAGCCAATACACGCGTGCGGCTGGTTTTCAAAGAAGCCGCTAATAAAAATTCAGCCTCCGCAAGGGGTTGCTGTGTGCCGGCTCGCTCCAGCTCCTTTCTTCCCCATTCTATCCACTGAGTGCGTGTTTTTAAGGTCATATTTTTTCTTGAAAAGAATCCACCGCGCGGGCCAAATCTTCCCTTTTGAAAAGATTAATATCTTCTTGTTGAGTTAACAACACGATGGCTTTGGGATTATCCGGAGCGGTAAAAACCGTCGGTTGGTGATATAGGAATACACCTGGTTTTTCAAAGCCGGAGGCGATGTGAACGATGGAACTGTCGGTAGAAACCACTAAAGCACTTAAACGTACCAACTCAAAAAGTTCCGACGGCTCCACAATCTCTCCAACAAAGACATCTTTGTCCTCTTTGAAAAATTGAACCAAACGCAAAAAGTCTTGCGGTCTGGCAGGAATTACAAACGCAATCCCCAACCGTCTAAAAGAATGACAAATTTCTTTCATCGTATCGGG
Source organism: Elusimicrobiaceae bacterium (assembly GCA_017520185.1). Classification (NCBI taxonomy): domain Bacteria; kingdom Pseudomonadati; phylum Elusimicrobiota; class Elusimicrobia; order Elusimicrobiales; family Elusimicrobiaceae; species Elusimicrobiaceae bacterium. Next base: position 145,973 of record JAFXGO010000029.1, read on the forward strand.
GTGAAGACGGCGTTTTTGTTCCGAGCCGTACGGATTGAAGAAAATATATTTAGGCAGAGAATTTTTTTCCAACCAATTTTCCACCCGTTTACGGCTACCGGCCGAAACCGGCAAATCATAAGATTTATCCGGATTTTCAATACCTAATTGTTTTAAAATGGCTTGTTCGTGCACACTGCCATGCTGGTCCGGCGCGCCAAAGGGAGTTATCGGAGCAGTGGTAGCATCTAAAAGTTTATCTCCGCCGGCTATTTTTTTAAATAACTGCCACGCAAAAAAATTTTTATTGGAAGAATCTAACACCAAATCAAACTTCTTTAAGCGCAATTTCAGGGCCTTTCTGAGTAAATGAAAAGTCACCTTTTGTTCCGTTAAGGCAGAAACGGGAAGGCGAACCACCTTATCTACATAAGAATTATTTTTAAACAATTCATAGGCCGGCCCAAAAGAGGCCACCGTAATTTTGATTTTTGGATTTGCTTTTTTTATTTCCCGATAACAGCAAGAAGACAATATGGCATCTGCCAAAGAACCGTCCCCCCGCAACACCAATATCTTACGCAAATCCTGAATATGAGGCAATGTATTCATACCCACATTGTACAATAACTATAACTCTAAATTTTTAAGTTTTTCTTCTACGCGAAGTTTGCGTAAATCTTCCAAAATATTTTCAATGCTTCCTTGCATAATTTCGGTAATATTGTGATAGTTTTGATTCACGCGATGGTCTGTGACACGGCTTTGAGGAAAGTTATAGGTGCGGATTTTTTCACTACGGTCCCCCGTACCCACTTGGTTCTTACGTGCATCATAGATTTCTTTATTGCGTTTTTCTTCTTCGATTTGATAAAGTTTGGCCTTCAACATAGCCATTGCTTTTTCGCGGTTTTTACCTTGACTTCGTTCTTCGCGACAAGACACTACTACACCGGTAGGTTTGTGAATAATACGCACCGCTGTTTCTACTTTATTGACGTTTTGACCGCCAGCACCGCCACTGCGGCAGGTTTCCAGCTCCAAATCTTCGGGTTTGATTTCAATATCAATATCTTCCGCTTCCGGCATAATGGCTACAGTGACAGTGGAAGTATGCACCCGGCCGGAGGTTTCCGTATCCGGAACGCGTTGTACACGATGAGTGCCCGCTTCGTCACGCAACCAAGAATAGGCCCCGTCTCCTTTAATAAACATACTCACATATTTACAACCCTTTAAACCGGTAGGCGTAAATTCCAAAAGTTCGGTTTTCCAGCCTTTAGCATCGGCAAAATGCTGATAAACACGCAAAAGTTCTGCAGCAAACAAGGCCGATTCTTCCCCCCCTGCACCGGGTCGGATTTCCAGATAAATACTTTTAGAATCATTTGGGTCAGGAGGAATGACCAAAACACGCAATTCTTGTTGCAAAAGAGGCAATTTTTCTTCCAACTCTGCCAATTCTTCCGCCGCCAGAGCCGCCATCTCTTTATCAGAGCCGTCTTTAATCATGGCTCTGTCATCTTCAATGGCTTTTAAAGTAGAGGCTATTTCGTTTTCTTTTTCTACAATAGGCTTTAAAAAAGCATGGCGTTTAGACTTTTCCATAAGCTCTTGAGCAGACAAACTACCGCTCATCAACTCTTGCTCTAATGTTTTATATTCCTCTGCATATTTGGAAGTATTCATAGTTTTAAATCCTTTTTTACAAATTCACGTGTACTGATAACAAAAAACAGACCCCCGTTGCGAGAGTCTGTTTATTTAAAGAACGTTGCTATTTAGCGGCTTTTTCTTTTTTAGCCGGAGCTTCAGCTTTAGTAGCTTTTTTGGCAGAAGCAGCTTTTTTCAAAACAGCTTTGTTGGCCAATTTGGCTTTAGCTTTTACTTCGGTTTTCGGTTTGCGGGTCACGGTCTTACCGGCCGTAGAAGCAAAACGTTTATTGAATTTTTCCACCATACCTTCGGTATCTAACAATTTCTGTTTGCCGGTAAAGAACGGATGGCAAGCAGCGCAGATGTCCAATTTCAAGGTTTTAGCGGTGGAGCGGGTAGTAAATTTGTTGCCGCAAGCACAGGTAGCTTCAACAAAATCATATTTCGGATGTATTTTCTCTTTCATTTGATTTTCCTCTAAAATAGTACGGGGCAAAAACGCCTTCTTGAATATTTTACCATAAAATACTGGGGAAATGGAAGCATAAATCTTTCTTTTCCCCTTTTTCTCGCCTAAAAAGCATTTACTTCCATTTGTTTCAAAAAGTCTTTGTTCGACTTGGTGGAAGATAATTTATCTAAGAGCAGCGTCATAGCATCTACACTGCTCAGCGGAGCCAACACTTTGCGAATGACCCACATTTTGTTCAATTCATCTTCCGTTAACAACAGATTTTCTTTGCGGGTAGAACTGCGGTTAATATCTACTGCAGGGAAAATGCGTCTTTCGGAAAGTTTGCGGTCCAAGCATAACTCACTGTTGCCGGTACCTTTGAACTCTTCAAAAATCACTTCGTCCATACGGCTGCCCGTTTCTACCAAAGCACTGGCAATAATCGTTAAAGATCCCCCTTCCTCCAACTTACGTGCCGCGCCTAAAAAGCGTTTGGGCTTATGCAAGGAGGTTGCTTCCAAGCCGCCGGTTAATACGCGCCCTGAAGAAGGGGCTACCGTATTATAAGCACGGGCCAGACGGGTAATGGAATCTAACAAAATCACCACATCTTTGCCCATTTCAGCCATGCGTTTGGCTTTTTCAATGACCATCTCCGCCACTTGCACATGGCGTTCGGCCGGCTCATCAAAAGTAGAGGCCACCACTTCCCCTTTTACACTGCGGGCCATGTCCGTCACTTCTTCCGGACGTTCGTCAATCAATAGCACCATTAATACCACATCTTTGTGATTGGCTTCCAATGAATGGGCAATGGCTTGCATGACCATCGTTTTCCCCGTTTTAGGTGCTGCAACAATCAACGCGCGCTGACCTTTACCGATAGGAGACATTAAATCAATCACGCGTTGTGTAAGCGAATTTTTATCAATTTCCAAATTAAACCGTTCATTGGGATGAAGCGGGGTTAAGTTTTCAAATAAAGGCCGATTGTATACATTCACAGAATCTATCCCATTTACCTTTTGCACCTGCAACATGGCAAAAAAACGTTCCCCTTCTTTCGGCGGACGGATTAAACCTTCAATCGTATCTCCTTTGCGTAAACCAAAACGTTTGATTTGGGAAGGAGAAACATAAATATCTTCCGGACCGGCCAAATAATTGTTTTCAACGGAGCGTAAAAAACCAAAACCGTCCGGTAAAATTTCCAATACGCCACCACCGTATACAGAGCCGTTTTGCTTGGCCTGAATAGCCACAATTTTTCCAATTAAAGCCGACTTGCGCAAACCGGAAATATCTTCAATATTGTAGTTTACGGCCAATTTAGTAAGTTCCGCGATGCTAAGTTTATTAAGTTCGCGGGCATCCATCATTTTGGCACCGTTAGGTTGGCGTTGCACAGGCTGCGGAGCATAAGGGGCAGATGCATTCCCCGTTTTTTGCATAATGCGGCGTTGCGGCAAAGCAGCCGTTTTGGTTTCAGCCGTATTTTTGCTCGTTTCTGCTTTGTGGGTTTCGGCCTTGTTCGCTTTTGCAGCGCCAGCCTTGACCGTAGCAGATTTAGCAGGTTTTTCCTGCAAGGTTTTTTCTGACATGATGTCTCCTTATTTTACTTGGTAAATTTTAAGTATTGCCCGATAAATATTTTCTACTTTTTCTTCCAGTTGAGCCAGAGAACCGCTATTAATTAGGCTGATATCAGCCAGAGCCATTTTTTTCTCTTGGCTAAATTGGGCAATGCTTCTTTTTTCAAAATCTTCTTTTTTTATCGAACGGGCGGAAAGGCGCTTAAGCAATACTCTTTCGGGAGCAGATACCGATAAAGTTAAGTCAAAATAATCCCCCAACTGCGCTTCAAACAAAAGAGGCACTTCCACCACTCGTAAAAATGTTTTATTGGCTTTTAGGCGTTTGGAAAGTTCTTGAATAACTAAAGGATGCAACAAATTCTCCAGCTGTGTGCGTGCTCTAGGACTATTAAATATTTTTTGGGTTAAAAACTGTCTTTCTGAAGAACCGAATATTTTTTCTATTTTTTTCTTTACCTCAGCACGAAGTGAGATTTCTCTGACGAGTGCGTCACAAGAAAGCACAAACGCACCTCTTTTTTCAAAAAGATCCAATACCGTACTTTTACCGCTTAACATCCCGCCGGTAAGACCAATTACTATTTGTTTGGGAAATTTAAATTTCATAGGAATTAAGATAATTTTTTAAGTTCGTACCAACTGGGGCCCGCTTTGGCACTTACAAGCAAAGGCACCCTGAGTTTAACAGCACTTTGCATTTGGTTTTTGATCAAAGCGCAATAATGCGCCAGTTCATTTTCCGGTACTTCAAAAATGAGTTCATCATGCACCTGCATGATCATTTGCACTTGCGTTCCACGCAAACTTTGGGCAATATCCACCATCGCCTTTTTGATAATATCGGCTGATCCTCCTTGCACAATGGTATTAATGGCGGCCCGCTGTGCAAAGGAAGCCATACTGCCTACCCCCATATTAAACTCTGGCAAATAACGCACATGGCCAAACATCGTTTTCACAAATCCATTAGCACGCGCTTTGGCAATATTTTCATCAATCCAATGACGCACCCCTTGAAAATTACGGAAATATTGATCAATATATTCTTTGGCTTGACGCATTGGAATGTTTAATGCTTGGGAGAGACCTAGAGGACCTTGCCCATAAATGATACCAAAATTAATGGCTTTAGCGCTAGAACGCATTTGCTCTGTCACCATCAAAGGCATCACATTAAAAATTTGGGCTGCGGTCTGCAAGTGAATATCCCCCCCTTCCCAAAAGGCTTGCACTAAAGCAGGGTCTTGGCTTTCATGAGCCAACACCCGCAAATCAATTTGAGAATAGTCCACACTGAGCAGCACCTTTTTTTCTTCTGCCACAAAGGCCCGCCGCAACTGACGGCCCTTTTCGGTACGAACGGGAATATTTTGCAAATTGGGTGCAGAGCTAGATAGCCGCCCCGTCACAGTACCGGTTTGGTCTAAGTAAGAATGGACTTTTTCTTGTTCATCTGCCATCAAAAGTAAGTTATCCACGTAGGTACTTTTTAATTTCGCATTAGAGCGATAATCCAAAATCTGTGGCACTACCGGATGCAAGGGTGCAATTTGTTGAAGCACTTCCTCATCGGTAGAATAACCCGTTTTGGTTTTTTTGACCGGCGGAATGCGTAATTGCTCAAACAAAAGTTGCCCCAGTTGTTTGGTAGAGTTGATATTAATGGAAAAACCGGCTATTTTATCAATCAGTTGCTGTGATTGTTGCATTTCTTGTTCTAATAAAATTTTAAAAGTTTCTAACCACGCACAATCTACCTTCATTCCGTTTTGCTCCATCTCAAGCAAGACAAACATTAACGGAATTTCTAACTGATTATATAATGGCCACATTTCTTTTTCTTTTAAATCCGCCTCCAACTTGTCGCGCAATTTAAAAATATAACTGTTATACAAGGATAATTTTTCGTCTGTTTCTTCTTGATTAACCAACGCAGAAAAATAATGTGCAATAGCGCCGGCGGGGCTTAAATCCGAAGATGGATCTAATACATAGCGGGCCAAACGCGCATCAAAACAAGGGATCTTCCTTCCTTGCAAAGAAATATTAAGTTCCCTCAACGTAAATTTTAAATCATAGCCTATTTTGAGAATTTGATCATTAAAGATAATTTTTTTGATTTCGGCCAAGTCCCATGGCTCTATAGAGGATAAGGGCAAAAAAGCACATTGATCGGCAGAAACGGAAAGAAGAAGTTTATCTTCTTCCGTATACAAAAAAACTTCCTTTGCGCTTTGTGCCAAAGCAAGTAGTTCTTTTAACGAAACAGATGGCGCCGTTTGTTGAAAAAGGTTTTCTTCTATTTGCTTAGTCTTCGGGCGGAAACTCTCTAATAAATTTTTAAATTCGTAGCGGGCAAACATCTCAGACAACTGTGCCGGATCTACTTGACGGATCTCATAATCTGATAGAGAAAAGGGCATATTCAAGTCTGAATCCAACACCACCAGTTGTTTAGACAAAAGAGCATTCCCTTCCTGCTCAAGTAATTTTTTGGCTAACGTGGGCTTCATGCGCGGGTCATCGTTATGCGCGGCCCTCAAAATATCCTCTAAATGACCAAAAGTATGAATCAATTCCACCGTTGTTTTGGGGCCGATTCCCGCCACGCCTGGTACATTGTCGGAAGCATCTCCGACAATAGCAAAATAATCCGGTAAAAACATTGTTTTTACGCCAAATTTTTCTTCTGCCGCCTCAGGCCCTTTAATTCCGTCTTTGCCGCCGGAAGGCCATACGGAAATATGCTCACTTAAAAATTGATAAATATCTTTGTCAGCACTTACCAATACGCTGTCCACATTTTCTTTTTGAGCCTGCAAAGCCAAAAAAGCCATTAAATCATCGGCTTCTATCCCTTCTTGAGCCACCACTGAAAAACCTAAATCTCTTACCATTTCTCTGGCTAGTTTTAATTGACTGACTAAGGCATCGTCCGGTTTTTTTCGATTAGCTTTGTAAGTAGGCAACAAGCGCTTTCGTCGTGCACATCCGCCCGGTGAATCAAAACATACCGCCACATAGGTCGGATTTTTTTCATTAAGAAGTTTCAACAACCAACGCACAAATCCATACAAAGCCCCCACTTCCTGACCGGAAGAAGTGGACAACTTGGGCAGAGCATGATAGTTGCGGTGCAGAAAACCATGCGCATCAATTAAAAAAAAGGGGTTTTGAAAGGAAGGATTTAACATGATAGGTTAACTACTTACTAAGCCCGCACCTGCAGTGCGGGCTTTAAATATATAGTTTAAGACTAAGAAATGCTTTCTAATATTTTAATAAATTTGGCATCATATTCTTCCGTTGGTTCTACTTCGTAGCCATTTCTCATCCCGGCAAATTTTCCATTTTTAAAAATCATTATCAATGGAACCGTTTCAATTTTTGTGTTTTCTTTTATCCAACCATAAAAATCATTAACATGTTTTGCGGGGTATTCTTCATCAGCATCAATCTGGTAAAAACGAACACCCTTTTCGCTCCACAAGTTCACTATGTTTGCTCTATCCATAGCTTGTTTCATTTTAATACAGGTAGTACAACGGTCCATAGATATTTGCACGACAATCGTTCCCTTTAATTTTTCTTCTGCCTGCAGTAGAGTCATATCAGAATTAGTAGGATGATTATTCATTATAAAAAAGGCTTCCACCACATCAGACGGAATAGGTCTTTGTGAATATTCCCCAGCCTGCATGAAAAGAGGAGCCAACAAACAACATAAAACTACCAAAATACGTTTCATAGAAATCTCTCCTTATAACAAAGAATTTATTTTTTCTTGCAAAGCCGATTTAGATTGCAATCCCGTCACTTGAGCCACCGCCGAACCATCTTTAAAGAAAATAATGGTGGGAACGGAGGTAATATTGTACTTGGCGCTGACATTAGAGCCTTTATCCACATCTAATTTACAAATTTTGGCTTTTCCGGCATATTCCTGTGCCAATTCTTCCACCACCGGCCCCAACATGCGGCAAGGCCCACACCACGTGGCCCAAAAATCTACTAATGCCACACCTTTGTATTGCGTAATTTCTTGCTCAAAATTTTCATCGGTCAAAATAACTTCGCTCATAGTATAATACTCCCTAAATTTACATAATCTTTGCTTCTTATTAAAGATTAGCAGAGATAGAAGGGCCTGTCAAGAGTAGAATCTTTGTTTTCTTTTCTACTCTTAAAGCAACAAAGTATAGTACAATAAGGACTAAGAGAGGGCTTATGAAAGAAAGAATTATTTGTATCGTCACACCGGATAGCCGCAGTTATTTTCGTGCCACTCCACTGGCAAAGGAATTTTTTGATAAAGATAAAAACCTTATCAATACCGCCGGAGTTTTGCCGGACGGAGAAGTGGAAGTGTTTGAAACTACCACAAAAACCGTTAAACATTATAAAAACGGCAAATTAAACGGAGATTTGGAAATCATTGATTTAAACACAGGGGAAGTGACTTTCTTTGAAAAATACAAAGACGGCATCTTGATCGATTTGGAAGATCATACCATACATGGGACCCCTATTTTAGCCATTCCTCAGCCTCAACCGACTTACGATGGAACCATCGTTAAAATCAATAAATCCACCCTTTCTTTCTACCGAGATGGAAAAGAAGTAGCAGAACAAACAGTAGCCGCCAACGGCTCTACTTTGGAACTTTTAGGAAATATCCCTGACGGGCCGGTTAGAGAATTTGACGATAACGGCCAACTGCGCAGTGAATCTACCTACAAAGATAATAAATTAGAGGGTGAGTTCAGACGCTTTGATGAGCAAGGCCGTCTGCTAAGTCAGGAACACTATAAAAACGGGTTGCTGGAAGGAGAGGCCGAATATTACTCTTACTGCTCTCAAGGATTTATGAAAACAATAGCCCACTATCTTAACTCACAACTTCATGGCTCTTGGCGCTCCTTTTTCCCCAATGGAGAAACCTGTGTAAATGCTTGCTATCAAAATGGAAAATTACATGGCAAACGTACCGTTTTGTACTACAATGGACAAATTGATTGTGAAGAACATTTTGAAAACGGAAAATTACACGGCAGCCGTAAGTTATATTTTCCGGAAGGAAAAATTTGGTTTCAGGAAAACTATAAAAACGGCCGACTGGACGGAGAACGCTTTAGCTTTTTCCCAAACGGTCAAAAACATGATTGTGAGTTTTATACGGACGGACTGTTGGACGGACCGCGCAAAACCTATGCCGAAAACGGCCAACTCATTTCCGATGAGGAGTATCATTGGGGCGCGGTAGTGCACAACACCGAAAGAAAAGGAGCCTAATATGCACACGATTTCATTATCTGCTCCGGCAAAAGTGAATTTGTTTTTAGAAGTGACCGGCAAACGTCCGGACGGATATCACGAACTAGCCACCTTATTTGCCAAAATATCACTGTCAGATTATATTACGATTTCAGCCGACCAATCCGACGAAGAAGATTTGTTCTTAGAAATTACGGGTCCTTTAGGAAAAGGATTACAAGCAGACGAGAGCAATTTAGTTCTGCGGGCAGTACGAGCTTTTGAAGAAGAATTTAACATAAAATTAAAAGCCCACATTACCCTAGAAAAGCATATTCCTATGGGAGCTGGGTTGGGTGGAGGTTCTTCCGATGCAGGCACTACATTGTTAGCATTGTGCCGCATTTTTAATAAAGATCCCTTGCGTCTTTTACCGCGTGCAGCCAAATTGGGGGCAGACGTTGCTTTATTTTTATATCCGGATACTTTTTTAAAAGGAGAGGGTATTGGGGAGAAATTAACCCCCGTAGAAGTAAATGCCCCCCTCCCCTATGTTGTATTGGTATATCCTGATACGCATGTCCCTACTAAAGGAGTATTTGCCAGATTACATTTGGACTCTGCTAATAACAGATTGACAAAAACCTCCCTTTTAGATAAATTACTGTTATCTTTAAAAAATGCAGACTCTTTGCAAGAATGGAGTTCTTTTTTATTTAATCGTTTGGAAGAAGCCGTTTTGCCTTATGTTGATTCCGTCAAAAAACTAAAAGACGATTTCTTACAATTAAAGGCAATTACACTGATGTCCGGCTCCGGCTCTACTGTTTTTGCCTTAACTTCCACGCAAGAACAAGCCAAAGATTTGGCAGAAAAGATGAAAAAGGAAGGAAGAAAAGTTTTTATTACACACTTCGGAGGGAAAACCGATGAAAATAACTGAAATTCGCATTCACTTAATGACCGATCAACGCCTCAAAGCATTTGCCAGTGTCACCTTTGATGACTGCTTTGTGGTACGTAATATGAAATTAGTCAACGGAGCGAAAGGGGTTTTCCTGTGTATGCCTTCTCGCAAAGCAGCAGACGGCACCCACAAAGACATCGTTCACCCTATTACACAAGAGTTCCGCCAATACCTAGAAGACCAAGTTTTAAAGGCTTATGAGGAAGAATTAAAAAAGAATTCTCCGACGGAAAATGAAAAAAAAGAAGACGAAGTGAAATAAATTTGCTACAATATATACACAGATTTAATTCCGGATGGTGAAATGGTATCACTACTGGTTTTGGTCCAGTCATTCTAGGTTCGAGTCCTAGTCCGGAAACCATATAAAGCACCTGAAAGGGTGCTTTTTTATTTATATCTCTGCTACAACAATCTCTAACCTTTTTTTCCCCCTTTACCGATTTTGATAGAAGAAATAGGCTTTACTTAAATAGGGGGCATTATGAAAGTAAAATTTTTTTCTATACATACCGTTTATGTTTTCATGTTATCTCTTTTGCTATTAGGCTTAGGGGCCGGAATTTACGTTTATTATATTCCGGCGTCTCTTTCTCCAAGATTCATCTTTTGCCTGTTGTTCGGGGTGGATTTACTTTTTTTGGCCTTACTGCTGATTTATATCCTTCAACAAAACCGCAAAACACAACAACAGTTGTATCAAGCGGCTTATATAGACCCTATTACTCAGGGACCCACTTGGAAAAAAGCACAACAAGAGATTTTGAAAATTCTTCAGCAAAACCCACAACAAAAATTTGCTTTTGTAATTTTTGATATCAATAAATTCAAATTATTAAATGATCGACTGGGTTATTTAAAAGCCAACGACATACTGCGACACATTGCTTTTATTCTACGAGAAGATTTACAGGCACAAGAAATGTTTTGCCGCGTACAAGCAGATATTTTTCAGATACTTGTAAAATATCAAACGGAAGAACAACTAAAAAATCGATTGGAAGTGTTAAACGAGAAAATCATCTCCACCTGTCCCATCGAAAAAACCTCCTTTCAAATCATTCTTTCTTTCGGTGTTTATCCTCTATCAAAAAAACCCACCTCGCTCAATGAATTGTTGGCTAAAGCAGCTTTAGCCAGAGATACCGTTAAAGGAAAATATGATCATATTATCGGTTTTTATAATACCTTCTTACAAAAACGCCTTCAACTTGAGCAAGAAATAGAAAACCATATGGAGGAAGCTCTGGAAAAAGAACAATTTCAGTTATACCTTTCTACTATACGAGATATGGAAGGCTCTTTTTATGGAGCCGAAGTTTCTCTCCGCTGGGATTTACCTCCTTATGGTGAAATTAATGAATCGTTTTTTCGTCATGTTTTTACCCAAAATGGATTTATTTATAGATTGGATTTATATGTAGCGGAAAAAATTTGCCAATTTCAAAAACAACGAATTCAAGAAAAAAAAGATTTATTTCCCCTCTTTCTAAACCTTTCAACCGACAGTCTGCAAAGTCCTCAATTTGCTGGTGCTTTGGTCCGTTTAATCAAAAAATATCAATTAGACACCTCTCTGTTAATCCTGCAAGCGGCACCTCACAATGAAATATCACAAATTGATATTATTGAAAAAATAGCCTATCGTTTGCACGACGAGGGATTTGTTTTGAGTTTGGACCAAGCCTCTCAGGGGTATAGTCCTTTGGAATTATTAAAAACATTGCCCTTACAAATTATAAAAATTGAAAAAGAAACCGTAGCAGATTTAGAAGAAAATCAACGCGCACGCCGATTGGCCGACTCCTTAATTTATATGGCTCAACAAATGAAAGTAAAAATTATTTTCAGTGGTGTTTCTTCTTTTGCACAACGCCAAATTCTTAAAAATTTAGGAGCAGATTTTATTATGGGTCCGGTCAATGGAATAGACATTGCTTTACAAGAAAGTGACAATATTTTAAAAAAGCAAAATGAATAAATTTTAAGTAAAAAAACAAAGATTTCTAAATTTTTTTACACAAACATTCTTAAAAATAGTAAAATAGTGATAAGCGTAGAAATTACGCAACTGATTTTTGGTGGTTGTAGCTCAGTTGGTTAGAGCGCCGGTCTGTGGAACCGGAGGTCGGGGGTTCGAGTCCCCTCAGCCACCCCATATTGAATCCCTAGAACTACCCGAATTATCGTCGGTAAAGCTAGGGATTTTTTTCATATCCAAAATGGGAAGTCCTATAATTCGTCCACTACTGGGTTGCAGTTCCTTTTTCGCTTGAGCAAAATAGCAGAAAGGTTCTTTGTAGTCTACTTTAATGTCTCTTCCTTCTAAAGTATATTGGTTTGCCAATAACCTAAGAATTTTAGCCTTTTCTTCATTAGTGGCCATATTATATATTTCCGTTATATTATTGATAGCCGTAAATGTTTCCTGAGCCCTTGGGATGACCTTTTCGTATTCTGCTCCACATTCGTCTATTGCTTTCTTAAGAAGGCTGAGTTCTTCTGTTAGTTCCTTCTCTTTAATAGAAAACATTTCAAGGCTTCCTCTCCCCTCTAACTGTAAATCATACAACCTGTTTAATTTTTTATAAGCCTGTGTATAATCAGATTTCAAAATGTCCAAGGTTTTTTTTCTGGATTTCTCTTTGGTTTTGGCAAATTCTGCTACGCCTTTTTGCAGCCAATCGCTCACATATTCAGGAATAGCAATATCCTGCACCACTTTTCCGAACTTTTCGGCAAGTTCTTCCTCTCTTATATAGCCCTTATGCTCGTGCTGCCCTTTTGAAAAACTACAACGATAGTAAGTATATTTTCCTTTAGCCACTTCACCTAAAATCGTACAATCGCATTTACCGCAAATCAGCAAACCGCCAAAGGCGAATTTCCTTTTTAACTTAAGGGGGCGGTGCTTACTTCCTAGAGTCTGAACCGCTTTTTCCCACATTTCTTTAGAAACCAGTGGGGTATGTGTGCCCTTGTATATCTTATGCCCCCATTGGAACTCACCATAATAAAATGGATTATGAATAATTTTATGCAGGGAAGACTTAGAAAGGCGGGTATTTCTTGTTTTATGTCTAAGACCTTTTGCGAAATACTCATCTGCCAAACCGGCCAAAGATTCTCCACCCATAGCGACTCTAGAAAAAAGTTCTTGAATCAATGGTGCTCTGGTTGGGTCCACATCGATTTGTTTAGTTTCTTGATTGTTAATATATCCTATAGGGCAATTAGAGGGATAAATTCCTTGCTCTGCCTTCTCTTGCATCCCCATTCTGGTTTTATGAGATATATCGTTAGATGTTTTCTTGCATACTGCAGTTTCAATATCATACGCAAACTCATCGTCAGGACTGGAATCTCTACTATAAGTTTTATTTGGTCTACTAAAATGAATCACTTTACCGTATGTTTGGATCATTTCCGTCATTTTTGCTTTGTCGCTATCATTACGGGTCATTCGGTCAAAGACATCAAAAATAATATGTTTAACTTCGGGATGTTTTTTAGAATAATCAAGCATTTGCACAAAGTTACGGCGCACCTTCCTCCCCCAAGCGGATTCAGCACCACGCCACACCTTAACAATTTCTAAATTTTTCTTTTTGGCATATTCATATGCCAATTTCTCTTGGGCATCCAAGGAGTAACCGTCTTCCTGGCCTTTACTGGAAACGCGTAAATATAATAATGCTTTTTCCATATTATTCTTGCTCCTTTAGTAGCTTCTCTATTTGGTAAGCCTGTATTTTATTTGGAGAGGTGTGCCCCTTAAACCACCTGTTCACGGTAGCACAAGTCACACCAAGCATTTCAGAAAGCTTCTTCTGGGAAATTCTATGCTCTAATCTGTATATTTCTAATTTATTTATTAACTCATTCATATTATTTATTATACTATATTATAATTTATTATAATCAGTTATAATTTTTTACTTACACCTTATCAAAATTTCTCTATATTCGTTCAATCTTTTAAACAAAAGAAAACACATTACTTTTTCATTCTTTTTTCATATTTCCTTTTTAACTCTCTCAAATACATTTCTAAAGAAATCATGTTTTGTGCCAAAACGATACACTCTCCTTCAGTCAATTCTTTTGATGACATCGAACAGAAAATCCGCTTCGTTTCTTCTAAAAATTCTTCACTAAATCTACTGTTAGACAAAATACAATCCTCACTTCTTACAAACAAGCCATCCTTTTTTAATTACTCATTTTAAACTCCATTAAAGATACAGTCTAAAACTAATTTGCTTATATACTCGTTGCCTTTTTTAACGTTTCCTATACAAGCGTAGTACGACGGAGAAACAAATATCTACACTTCGTACCACCAGTTTTGATACAACGGAAGAGCAATCTGCTCTGTTGAACATTTTTGCTAAAGCACTCCAGCACAATAGTTTTTGGGTTAAAGCAAGAATTTTGGAAGTATATGCGTTTAACTGCAAATAACTTATTTGTGCTTTATTACGCTTTTTATAAGGGCCTCTGGGGCCTCTTTTTTGCTTGGCTATCGTCTGTTTTCTCTTCTTATATGGTTTTCTTCGTTTATTAAGCTTCAATTCTCTGATAATTTCTATTTTGGGGTAAACGGCTTTTTTCTTGGCTTTTCTGTTTATTTTTTTCTTCATAATTAAATGCTCCGACCTATCAAAATATTCGTTTTATTGGCTTCTTTTTTGCTTTCAATCCACTTATTTATCTCGTTGAGATCATAACGAACAGATCTACCAATTTTGACTATCCATTGAGGTGGGATTTTGCCCTGACTCTTCAAACTGCGTATACTATTCTCGCTTGAACCGACATATTGGGCTAATTCCTTTGTGCTTACTAATCTTTGATACTTTTGTTGCATATTTCTTATTTCCTTTTTTTAAATTAAAAAGAAGAATAAATTTGCAATAGATATAAATGTATTTTTGTACACAAATCTATATACTTCTTTTAAATTTAAACTAGATTTCAGAAAATTTGATCTGTATAGGGAAAAATAGGGATAAAACACGCAGGAGAAAAGGAAAATGATAATAATTTGATAAACTGAGATAAATAATAAATTTAATCAAACATAGGGTATTTATATGGAAAAACTTGGAATAATGCAAAAAGTAACAGATTTGAGAATTATTTGGCCACATGAACAATCTGATTTTTCAAAATGGCTGGCAGAAGAAAAGAATCTATTATTACTTAGTGAAACTATTGGAATCGGAAATATTGTATTAGAAGAGAGAGAATCAAAAGTAGGAGATTTCGCTGCTGATTTATATGCTCGTGAAGAAGGAACTGACAGAAAAATTATTATAGAAAACCAATTGGAAGAAACCAATCATAAACACTTAGGGCAAATAATTACCTATGCCGCCGGAAAAGGGGCTGAAATCATTATTTGGATTGTAAAAAAAGCTAGAGACGAACACAAACAAGCAATAGAATGGTTAAATCAACATACCGATGAAAATATTGGTTTTTTCCTATTGGAAATTGAATTATGGAAAATTAATGACTCTTTACCTGCTCCTAAGTTTAATATTGTTGAATCACCCAATGATTGGGGCAAAATTATGAAAACTGCAGATAATTTAAATGAAACAGAAAAATTGCGTTTAAATTTTTGGCAGAAATTTAAAGATTATGCCATTGAACAAACTGATTTTAATGGATTTTCTTTAAGGAAAATAGCGCCTAATCATTGGTATAACTTAAGTGTTGGTACTTCTGCTTATCACATTGGTTTAACAATGAATACCAAAGAAAAATGTATTGGTACAGAAATTTATATTCCAAATGATAAAGAAATTTTTCAAAAGTTTCTCTCACAAAAAGTAGAAATTGAAAAAATTTTGGGAAATAAAGCAGAATGGATCGAAGCTAATAAAGCTTGTAGAATACTGGTAACACATCCTGCTATTTTTAAAAACAATGAATCAAATTGGAAAGAGTATTTTGATTGGTATATAAAAATGGCTCTTAAATTAAAACAAATAAGTAAAGAATTTGATAATTAATAATAAAATCAAAAATACTTATTTAACAAACCTATCTCTTTATAATAACGGGGTAGGTTTTTTGTTTGAGAAAGAAGAATACAAATATGCTTTAATTGCTCAAAATCAGGTTTTATAGGGTTTTTATTGTAAAAGGTATATAGTTTATGGGTTTTTAAATAAAGGGTTTTTGGTGGGGAGATTATATTTGTTTATTTTGATAAAGTATAAATAATGAAAAAACATATTTGGAGAAAAAAATGAGTAAAGATTTGTCACTTGCTCTAACCGAAAAAGAAAAGACCTTTTTTATCTTGATAACTGCACTAGAAGAGTTATATGGTCTTTTATGTCCTGGAAGAATCCATATTGCAGAAAAATATGCACATCCGACGAATATAGACACCTACGGCTTGTTTTATACTAATCTTATTGACCTTTTATATCCAATAGATGAAAGCTTCTTCAAAGGAGATCTTTTGGAAAATATAAAATTTATATTTTCTAATTGCTCGTATTTTAAAAATGGAAAAAAGACAATAGAAAGCATAAATACTTTTAAAACTTGGTTGAATGAAAGAAAAATTTATAAATTTTATCTAGCCGAAGTAGGAAAAGAGGAAAAACTTAATTTTTCTCGCCAAGAAATGATTGAATTTCTAGGGAACAAAAATAAGCATAGTAATTTACGAATATTGAGAAATATTAAGCGGATTCGTAAAAATAACCCTCATCTTAGTTTTAGAGAATTTTTATTTTCAATTCCAAGTATAAAAGAAAGATTTCAGGAAGATATTCTTGAATATTATTTTTCATTTATTGTCCAACAATTAGTTCATATCTATAATTCTTTATTAAGCGATTTAAAAGATAGCTTTAAGTTGTGGTACGAAAGAAAAGGTTTACAGATTCACCTTATAGAAACTCAAATACCTAAATTAATAGAAAATGAAGAAGTATTACTTAAAGAATTAATTGCTTTCACATCTTACTTTAAGAAACTTCCACATATGAATGTGTATAGAGAATTAAAACAAGACCCAATGGATGTTTAATTATTCAAAAAATACTTTTTTATTTTGAAGCAATATTTGTATTTAGATTTTTCTTTATTTTCTATATTTATTCTCCTATACAAATAAACAAATCAATAAGTTTTTATCTTGGTATTTCTGTTATTTAATGGTTTCTTATATTAGACTTACTTGTTTTCTATTTTTATTTTTGATTCTTTAAAACAATAAATGCCTCTTATTTATTTTAAGAAGCATTTATTTTTGTTTTGTTTAACTACTGTAGTACTATGTGCCCTTTTTTCGTTGCTCCCTGTACGCATAAGCCTTTACATCTGCCTTGTGTATTCGGTAAGAGCCTGCTATAACAATGCTTGGAATTTCCTTATTTTTACACCTTCTTTGAATTTCTCTAGGCCCTACCCCTAGGTATTTTGCCGACTGGACACAATTCCAAAGAGATTCCTCTAAAAAGTTTTCAGATTTAACATTAGGTACTTCCAAACTAACAATATTTGCAGGAGTAAGCCACTTAGGTTGGTTTATTTGCTCTGCCAACATAGGTAAAAAGTTATATTCCGGCTGAACTACTTCCATAGGTGGATATCTCTTTAGAAGGGCAAATATTCTATTAGCTTCTTTATCGCCAAATAAGTCCTTTAATCTTTTCTTTGCGTATATATAGCCATGCTCATTAATTAAGCTTTTTACTAGGAACAAATCCTTCATTTTACTAGCGTTCATTTCTGCATCTTTGTATAGTAAAAGTTCTGTGTCTGGACTAACATAAGGCTGATGTGTTAGCAAATAGGTTGCTATTGGCCCAAAATACTTTTGCACTGCCTTATGATAGTATCTCTCTTTAAACATCTCTTCTAAGGTGGGTCTATCGCCAAATATCTGCTTAATCTGTTCCTTTTTAAGTCTTATTTCCATGCGTAAAATACTCTTTAAATCTGACCTGTGGAATAACCAATCCAAGTTAAACTGATTTCTTTTCGCCATTATTAATTCAAGATATTTGTCATAGAAGGTTATTTCATGGCTAGCACCGATAAATCTGACTTGTTCTCCTGGTATCCAATCCTTACCCACTAGTTTCATTTGTGCTCTTGGAGGCTTGCTTTTATACAGATTTCCCAATACAACAGAGGTTGGGATATTACCTAAAATGCAGTTTTTAGCGATTTCTATATTGTAAATAGACTGGTTATAGCGGAGCATGTTTTTATCCACTAATTTAAAGCCCATTTTCCCAAGCTGTATAGTTAATTTATCCAAAAAAGTCTCAAAATCACTCTCTTGGGCTTCAAAGAAGTTGTTTCCGTATAGGATTTTGGGTATAGAAACCTCAATTTTAAGTGAATTTCCAAAATAACCGGAGCAATAACTGACCTTGGGGAAGTATTGAGGTGGGTGTTTTATTAACCATTCTTTATTATTTAATTCTATCGGGCTAGCTACACGACTAAAATCTGCTCTATCTGCATACATTGTAAACTTATCAAACATAATCCAATTCCTCTGTTTTAAACTCGTGTAGCATAGGCCACATAAATTTAAACTGGAAACTGAATTAATAGTTAGAAATGCACATTAACCGATAAAAAACACCCCCAACCAAGGCGGTTGAGGGTGGAGGAGCGGGCTGTTGTTTGATAAGTTATTTTTTAATCAATTCTTGCAGCCAGAAAGAAAGCAGAAAAACGACACATATAAAGTGA